>CAYPSH010000292.1:0-2503 GCA_964413445.1 uncultured Acetatifactor sp. | reverse complement strand
AGAAACCTGCTGAAGGCATACGGCGCAGAGCTGGTGCTGACAGAGGGTGCAAAGGGAATGAAGGGCGCCATCGCAAAGGCGGAAGAGCTGCAGAAGGAGATCGAAGGCTCTGTGATCCTGGGACAGTTCGACAACCCGGCAAACCCTGCTGTACATGAAGCGACAACAGGTCCCGAGATCTGGGAGGACACCGACGGAAAGGTTGACATCTTTATCGCAGGCGTAGGTACCGGCGGAACCGTGACCGGTGTAGGCACTTACTTAAAGTCCAAGAATCCCAACGTAAAGGTCGTGGCTGTGGAGCCCGCTGATTCGCCCGTGCTTTCCGGCGGAAACCCTGGCCCTCACAAGCTGCAGGGTATCGGAGCAGGCTTTGTTCCCTCCATCCTGAACACCCAGATCTACGATGAGATCATCACCATCACAACCGATGAAGCCTTCAGCGCAGCAAGACAGGTCGCACACAAAGAGGGCGTTCTGGTCGGCATCACCTCCGGTGCAGCTCTCGCAGCAGCGGAAAAGCTCGCAAAGAGACCGGAGAACAAGGGCAAGACCATCGTGGCACTGCTTCCCGATTCCGGAGACAGATATCTTTCCACCGCTTTGTTCGCGGAAGCTTAAGGATTGTTCCCAGGCTGGCGGCGGCGAAAAAAGCATTGCTGAAAAAGTCGTTTTGTGTTACACTGCCATACAGACAAGTAATCATACGGGGGAAGTAGTGATTCATTCATTGCTTCCCCATGATAATAAGAGCACATGTCGGAAAGGGTATGTGTATGGAACCGATCATTCAGATCAAAAATGTGACGAAGACATTTACCGGAAAGGACAATCAGGTTGAGGCTCTGAAAGGGATCACCCTCGACATCGAGAAGGGCGATATCTGCGGCATCATCGGTATGAGCGGGGCCGGGAAATCCACCCTGGTCAGGTGCCTGAACTTTCTGGAGAAGCCCACCTCCGGCACTGTCTTTGTCGAGAATAAGGACTTATCCACACTTTCCGAGAAGGAGCTGAGAGCCGTCCGCACGCAGATCGCCATGATCTTCCAGCATTTTAATCTGCTGATGCAGAGAAGCGTTTTGGACAATGTATGCTTTCCTATGGAGATTGTGGGCGTGAAGAAGGCGGACGCCAGAAAGAGAGCCATGGAGCTTCTTGAGGTTGTCGGCCTTTCTGAGAAGGCGAAAAGTTATCCGGCGCAGCTCTCCGGCGGGCAGAAGCAGAGAGTTGCCATAGCGAGAGCCCTGGCGAACAATCCCAAGATCCTGCTCTGCGACGAGGCCACCAGCGCTCTTGACCCCACCACTACGAAATCTATCCTGCAGCTCTTAAAACAGATCAACAGGGACTACGGCATCACCATCGTCATCATCACCCACGAGATGGCTGTGGTGCAGGAAATCTGCTCCCATGTGGCCATCATCGACAGCGGTGAGCTGGCGGAGCACGGCACGGTGGAGGAGGTGTTCACCTCCCCGAAGACAGCCGCCGCGAAGAAACTGGTCTTCATGCTCAACCCCCAGGCGGCGGAGATGAAGAGCAGGCGCTGTGTCCGCATCGTTTTTTCCGAGAATTCCTCCTTTGAGCCGGTGATCGCCAACATGGTGCTGGAGTGCAAGGCTCCGGTGAACATCCTGCTCGCCGACACCAAGGACATCGGCGGCATTGCCCACGGGCAGATGATCCTGCAGCTGCCGGAGGAAGAGGCGGTCGCGGCAAAGATGATCCATTATCTGAAAGAGAGAAAGCTTGCGGTGGAGGAGGTGGATTCCTATGTGGGATAAGGTTGTTGTCATGATGCTGGTAAAAAACACCTTCATCACCCTGTATATGACACTGGGCTCCACCATCATTGCCTATCTTCTGGGACTGCCCATGGGGATCGTGCTGGTGGTGACGGCGAAAGACGGACTCCGGCCCAACAAAGTGGTTTACAAGACACTTGATGTGATCGTAAATATTGTGAGAAGCATTCCTTTTCTGATCCTGCTGATCCTGGTCATCCCCCTGACACGCGCCATTGTGGGAAAGACCTACGGCCCTACGGCGACCATCGTGCCGCTGGTGCTGGCCGCGGCGCCCTTTATCGCCAGAATGGTGGAGTCCTCCCTTCTGGAGGTGGATAAGGGAGTTGTCGAGGCTGCCCAGAGCATGGGCGCCGGCCTCTGGGATATCATCTGGAAGGTACTGCTGGCGGAGGCGAGAACCTCGCTGATCGTTGGGGCGACCATCGTGCTGGCAACCGTCCTTGGCTATTCCGCCATGGCGGGTACTGTCGGCGGCGGCGGACTCGGCGACATTGCCATCCAGTACGGCTACTACCGTTACCAGTCGGACATCATGTGGGCGACTGTGATCCTGCTGGTGGTCCTGGTACAGGTGATGCAGATGATCGGCACCAGATTGTCAAAAAAACTGGACAAGAGAGCCAGGTAATGCACGCGGGTTACTGCTTGCTCTGTTCACACTGATTCATTCCGGTACAGACAGCCGGGCGTTT
>CAYPSH010000291.1:0-2541 GCA_964413445.1 uncultured Acetatifactor sp. | reverse complement strand
AAAAGGATAACTATGAGACAGTTAAGGTTACCGCCAAGGTTCCCGTAAAGGACAAGGACGGAAAGCGCGTGAAGGAAGTAGTTGACGGCAAAAAGGTGACAAAGTTTGAGACTGTCGAGAAGGAGATCAAGAAGGATCTTCCCACCAGATCTCATGCAAGACGTCAGATGATGAAGGTTCTCTACCCTGTAGTATCTGTTCCTACAGAAGCAGCAGGAAGAAAGAGAAATACCAAGGAGATCGACCTGGTTGCAAAGCTTTTCGATGAGTATGCACCTAAGTATACAGACCGTAAGGGCGGTTACACCAGAATCGTTAAGATTGGTCAGCGTAAGGGCGATGCCGCAATGGAAGTAGTTCTGGAGCTGGTATAAAGCGGACAGGAAGGATAAGGCTGGGCTTGATTTATTCAGGCGCAGCCTTTTTTTCACTGGACAGTATAGGAAACCCTGCAGGAAAAGTTTTGATTTATTTTAAAGGTGTGAAGCAAGGTGTTTAAGTATAACAGAGAAGATATCGCAAAAACATTAAATATGGCATGGCCGGCCATACTGGAGTCTTTCTTTGCGGCATTTGCAGGATTGATCGACTCTCTGATGGTAAGCTCTCTCGGCGCCGACGCAGTGGCTGCGGTGGGTCTGACCACACAGCCCAAATTCTTAGGACTCGCTCTGTTTATTGCGGCAAATGTTTCTATCTCAGCGCTCGTGGCGAGAAGAAAAGGGCAGAATGAAAGAACGGATGCAAACGCGATCTTTGCCACTTTCCTCGTATTTATCGTAGTGATGGCAGTGTTCATGAGTGTGCTGATGGTAGCGCTGGCAGATCCGATCATCCGTTTCTGCGGTTCGGAGGAGCTGACCCATGACAGCGCAGTCACGTACTTCCGCATTATCATGGGCGGTATGATCTTCAATGTGATCCAGATGGGTGTCAATTCAGCCCAGAGAGGAGCGGGAAATACCAGGATCACCATGCGCACCAATCTGGTGTCAAACACGGTGAACATCATTTTCAACTACCTTTTGATCCAGGGGCACTTCGGTTTCCCTGCTCTGGGTATCCGGGGAGCTGCCTTTGCGACAGTCCTGGGAACGGTGGTCTCCAGTGTTATGAGTGTCTTATCCGTGTGGAAAAAGGATACCTTTATCAGCATTCCGCTTATCATCAGGGAGAAGATCAGGCCTACCTTTGATGCCCTGAAAAACATTGTCAAGGTGGGCTACAGTGTGTTTGCCGAACAGGTGCTGATGAGGATAGGATTTATGCTGACCGCGATCATGGCGGCAAAACAGGGAACCAATGCCATGGCAGCCCATCAGGTGGGAATGAATATCATGGGACTCTCCTTCTCCTTCGGGGATGGCCTGCAGGCAACCGCAGTGGCTCTGATCGGTTACAGCCTCGGCGCAAAGCAGCCGGAGAGGGCGAAGGAATACGGAAGAACCTGCCGGATGATCGGCGGAGTGATATCTGTCATTCTTGCTGTGGTGTATTTCTTCGGAGCAAGATGGCTGATGGAGCTGTTCTTTGAAGAGGAAGAGATCGTGGAGATCGGCATCGGCATCATGCACGTGATCATTGTGGTTGTGATCCTGCAGATTGCCCAGGTGATCTACATGGGGTGCCTGAGAGGGGCGGGAGATACGCTCTACACGGCCATCGCCTCCGCCATCAGTGTGACAATAGTGAGGACCTTCGGTTCCTATTTCTTTGGCTACGTGCTGAATATGGGCATCACGGGCATCTGGTTTGGCGTGGTGGCTGACCAGTTCTCCCGGTTCATATTGGCCAGCATCCGCTTCCGGCAGGGCAAATGGGTCAATATAAAGATCTGATAAGATTTACTCTGCCTTCTTCTCAAAGTGCTGGTAGTCCTTTACACTGTTCCAGTTGCCGCCCCAGATGAAGCCGTGCTGGAGAAACAGCCTGCAGCAAAGATCGTCTTCGTCGATCTTGTACGGGAAATTTATGGTGCGGTCTGAATAGGAGGCACCGGCAGCGGGAGAAACATTCTCGCTGCCGTCTTTTTCATAGGTGATGTAAGGGTTATAAAGCGGATTGATATCGACGGCGAGACCGTAGGCGTGCCTGGAAAGACTGCTGCTTCCCTCCACAACCCGGTAGTTGAAGCAGGAGGTATTGTCGGCCTCCATGGAAGCCTCGTCGTCCCCGTCAAACTCATCGATCAGCCGCACACTCTCCAACTGATATTCGTTTTGATATAATTGGTAAAAAATGTCCGCAAGGTCATCCGCGATGGAAGCGTTGCAGATCAACTCGCCCTCCGAAATTTCTCCCTCAAAATCATAGTGCAGGATATGGAGATATCTCAGGTCTTCCGTGCCGATGACAAGATTTTTTTCCTCCTCTGCCGTGACGGACGGGTAGGAGATGCCGGTGATATATCTGCAGAGAGCGTCGGAGAGAGGCTCATAGTAGAACCCGTCGGCGAAGGTAACCCGCTGGTCTGCCAGGGTTGTGCCGTTGAGCAAGGCGCCTGTGAGAGAGGATGTCTGTATATTTTGTGCGCCGGTGGGA
>CAYPSH010000290.1:0-2572 GCA_964413445.1 uncultured Acetatifactor sp. | reverse complement strand
ATTTTCTCTGACTTGTGTGCCGCAGCGGAAGCCGACATCCATCTGCAGCTCACCTCCCGCTCTCCCTCCAGCGGGATCCGTATGCCGGTAAATTCGCCGTATGAAATTGCCAGGGGACTCCTGTCTCCCTCCGGCCTCTCTCTCCGGGTTCTCTCCCATCCCGCAGTATAGCTTTCCGCCTCAGTTCTTCCCGCTTCCTCCTTTAACTCCGCCTCATAGCGGAAACTTCCGTTTCCGTGGCTGATGCTGATCGTCCCGACCGCAAACTCGCCGTCATCCGACAAAATACAGACCGGGAAATCTCCGTTAAAATGAGGGATCCCTCTCACCGCAAGCTCCATACAAAACACCCGGTTTCGGACCTCCGTCCTGACAAACCCGCCTCCGGACAGCCGCACTCCCGCCTCCAGATAATCCAGATATCTCACTTTTCTGTCATAAAGCATAAAAAATCCCCCCGAATCATGAGTCCGCTCCGAACGCCCATCTCGAAAACTTGCGTTTTCGAGATGTCCGTTGCACTCACATAGTCCATCTGCCAGATACATCTTTGCCCGCAAGCGGTCACGATGTATCCTGTCATCTGTCCTGCGTTCGTCGCTATCTAATCATGAATGCTTCGCATTCACGATGGATGGCCATCCGGCCGTCTCCTGCCTTAAATAAGGTCATTATATCATATTCGGGGGGTTGTCCTTTTATACTATTTCACAGAGGGTTATCCGGAAGACGAAGCACTAGTACTCCATGCTGTCCAGATACTTCATGTAATTTACAACCATCAGTGCAATCTTAAAAGTCAGGGCATCATCAAATTTTCTCAGGTCAAGGCCGGTGCTCTTCTGGATCTTCTCAATCCGATACACCAGTGTGTTTCTGTGGACGAAAAGCTGTCTGGATGTCTCGGAAACGTTCAGATTGTTCTCGAAGAACTTATTGATGGTCGTCAGGGTCTCATCGTCCAGATCGCTCGGTACATTGTCACCGAAAATTTCCTCGATAAAGATTTTGCACAGATTCACCGGCAGCTGATAGATCAGGCGCCCGATACCGAGCGTGCTGTAAGCAGCCACATTCTTTTCCGCATAAAAAATCTTTCCCACATCCAGCGCCATTTTTGCCTCTTTGTAGGACTTGGAGACATCCTTCAGCTCCTGCACGACCGTGCCGAAGGATACGCGCACATTCATCATCGCCTCCGTATTC
Organism: uncultured Acetatifactor sp.; assembly: GCA_964413445.1. Taxonomy (GTDB): domain Bacteria; phylum Bacillota; class Clostridia; order Lachnospirales; family Lachnospiraceae; genus Acetatifactor. The sequence continues at coordinate 1,366 of CAYPSH010000290.1, read as the reverse complement.
ATCATTGCCACGATCGTCTCGGCAATTCCCATCAGCTCCTCATGGGTGGCATGCGGATCCAGGGACTTGATCAGAATGACACTGCTCTCATCCACTGCAGTAATGTAGTCGCCTGCCTGGGGAGAATACATTCCCTTCAGGAGTTCCGTCACGATGCCATCCTTTTCCAGCTGCGTCTCCACGAGGAAGACAGCTCTGGGCGCGGACACCTCAATGTGCAGCTTCTTTGCCCTGTTGTAGATATCCACCAGAAGAAGGTTGTCCAGGAGGAGATTTTGAAAGAAATTATTGCGGTCGAACCTCTCCTTGTAGGCAATCGCAAGATTCCGGATCTGGCACACGGCAATCTTTCCCACCATGTAGACATCATCGCTGGAACCCCTCGCCACCAGGATATATAAGAGTTCCCCTTCGTCCATGATTTTTAACAGATGATGCTGCCCTATCACCTGACTGTCTGCCGGTGAGGTGGCAAACCCGCTGATCAGGCTGACGGAGAGATCACCCATATCGGCAGTACCGGCAATTATCTGTCCGTTCACATCAAAAACACATATGTCTACCTTTGTGATCGCTCTCAGTTCATCAATGCTTGTCTGAATAATCTGACTTGAAATCATAATTGTCTTCCTTTCTCCAAACCCCGGTTATTCTACTCACCCCTGCAGTTTCTTTTCCAGTTTCTTTCCTGACACGATCCGTTTTCCTTTTTCGTGCCTTGATCATACTTAACTTTATCATAGCCGATTTTAAAAAAGCGTGCAAGTTTAATCGTAAAAATTACATAAAAAGAGGATGCTGTTTTGCAGCATCCTCTTCGGAATTTCAGACTAGTTGGTGATAACCTGCTCGGTCTCCTTATCAAATACGTGAATCTTCTCAACATCAAATGCAAACTTGATGGTATCGCCAGGTCTTGCAGTTGTACGGGAGTCAACTCTTGCAGTGATATTGAAGTCCTGCAGATCAAAGTACAGATAAACCTCTGCACCAAGCAGCTCGTATACTCTTACAGTGGACTCGAATACGCTCTGAGGAGATGCCTCGATGAACATCTCGGAATCATATACATCCTCAGGACGGATACCGAAGGTAACGGTCTTTCCGTTGTAGCCGCCGTCGATCAGCTTCTTGGACTTAGCGGGAGGCAGAGGGATGGAGTGACCTGCGATCTCCAGATTAGCAACATCACCTGTTACCTTAACGGTAGCATCCAGGAAGTTCATCTGAGGAGATCCCATGAATCCTGCTACGAACAGGTTGCAAGGCTTCTCATACAGGTTCTGAGGGGTATCCACCTGCTGGATCACGCCGTCCTTCATAACTACGATTCTGGTACCAAGGGTCATAGCCTCGGTCTGGTCAT
>CAYPSH010000289.1:0-2596 GCA_964413445.1 uncultured Acetatifactor sp. | reverse complement strand
ACTGCCTCGCCTCTGGTGAGGGTGTGGCGCAGGTCGGCGGTGCCGTCAGATGGAAGCCACCCCAGCTCGCAGGCCGCCCGCACAAAGGGCTTTGCAAATTCCCTGCAGGCGCTGTCATAGGCACAGGGCTGCTCCGGCGGGAGCTTTTTTCTGCTCTTATAGCCGTTGACGGCAAAGACCAGGAACTCTTCCAATGTCACGCTCTGCTCCGGGTAAAAGCAATTGTTCTCCACAAGGTTTTCGTCTATCATGCCGTTCTGCCATGCGCACTCCACAGTTCCGGCATACCACTCATGCCCCACCACATCCGTGAACATGTCATTGTAGACATTTGTGGGGAAAAAGCGCACTGTCTTGATGATCATGTCGAGAACGGAAGCTCTGTCGGCGGGAAGCTCCAGGTTCTCCACCTCGGAGAGGAGCTTTTGCCCTTCCGCGGGATTTTTCACATCCTCATAAGCCCTTGGTTTCACCGGCAGGACAATTTCCTCCGCGGGTGTCCACTCCCCAAAGCCTTCTGTGACACTCTTTGCCAGAAATAAGTAGCCCGGCTCCTGATGGCGGGCGCAGACCTTCTTGATCTCCTTTGCCACCAGCCCTGCCATAAGATAAGCGCCATAATCATTCGAGTGTGTGTAGTCATTCGGAAAGAAGTAAGCCTTCGCCTGCTCCAGCCCCTTCTCCTTTATAAAGTCCATGCTGCACTGATGCAGATCCAGCACCGGAACCTCCGCCAGCCTTCCGATCTCCTTGCAGCTCTCCGCATACTCAAAAAGAAGATCATTATAGCTGCCGTCATTGCCCTTCCAGGTGTTCCTTGCGATTGGTGTCACGATCACAGGATATGCTCCCTTGTCCCTGCACTCACTGATATAGCGCAGCAGATTGGTCTGATAACCGCCCCTCGCCTTTAAATCCTCCAGCTTCTGGTCGTTGTGGCCGAACTGGTAAAAGAAAAAGTCTCTGGGCCTGCTGTACTGGTCGATGATAGCATAATGCCCTTCCTTGCGGAAGCTGTCCGTGGTCAGCCCGGAATGGGCGTGGTTTGAAACGGCGATCTCTACATTCAGATAGGCGGTGAGCATCTGTCCCCAGCCGGAATAGCTTGTCCCCGGCGCGTAGGGGTAGTCGGCGCTCTGATCTGTCACCGTGGAGTCTCCCGCGATGTAAATGGTGGGGCATACTGTCTCTGTCACCTTCAGCGCGCTGATCTTCGGCCGGTCCGCCACCACTGTGATATCCACAGTTTTGTCCGCGTACATCCTGGTGTGGCCTCTCGGCACAATATCACAGACATTGACCATCATGGTGTGGGTAAAGGTCGTGTCCGCCGGTATGTCTCCCATGAAGGCCAGCCTGCGTCTGCCCGTAAAGATGAGCACATTCTCCATGGCTCTCTCTGTCCGGATGGTGATCGTCACCCGGTAATTTCCCTGGCGCGGCACATCCAGCTTGAAGGAAAGGGGGATCCGCCTGTGCTCCCCTGCCATCTTCTCGCCGGTTCGCCTCTCCAGACGGGCGATCTCCCTGTCGGAATCCAGGAAGCAGCCTGTGCCGTCGCTCTCAAGATGGGTCAGATTCTCATCCTGATACCAGTAAACCGTGTCAAAGCCGGAGTTCAGCTCCGGGATCCGCAGGATTTCCTGTTCCCGTCTATTCTGTTCTGTCACAAATCCATAGCCCTTGCCCGGCCGATACATGTCAGATGATGTGACACATATGTCATTTGTTGTTTTTGGCCCTTCACCGAACAGGAAATTCCTGCGAAACATTTTTACAGCGCACCGTCCTTTTCTATTTTGTCAGAGACGAGCAGCGTTGAGAAGAAAGCAAGCGCAAGTCCCTGTCCCCAGCCCTGGATATAGGCGTTGGGGATGCCTCTGTAGCCTTCCTTATCTCTCATGACGGCCGTGCCGCCGGATACGTTCATCACTTTTCCGTCCTCGCTGACATTCGCGAGAAGCCCCTTGATGGACTTGTTGATGTACTTCGAGTGCAGAGGATTTCCTCTTGTCAGCATTGCAGCCGCGATCCCTGCGGAAGCGGATACCTCCTCATAGGAATCCGGGTCGTCAAGAACTGTCCTCCAGAGACCGTTCTCCGTCTGGACTGTCTTTAAGGCCGCAAGCTGTTCATTTAAGGAGCCAGCGATATCTATGTATTTGGGGTACAGGTAGCATTCGGGCAGGATTCCTCCCACCTGTGACATGGTGAATGCTGCCCAGGCATTCGCCCTGCCCCAGTAGATGCCGGACATATGATCCTTTGCAATATTGTCATAGCCGTGATAGTAGAAACCGCTGGAGGGATTCTGTAAGTACTTGATGTGCCAGTAATACTGGTTTAAGGCGTCATCGATCATCGCCTGGTCCTTGTTCATAACGCCGACGCGCAGAAGCAGGAACGCCGCCATAAACAGAGTGTCGCACCACGCCTGCTCCGGGAAGTCATTGTTTGCGGATACCGTGTGCTGCAGCACATGATCCCCGAAGCGCAGGGCATCCTTTGTGATATAGTCAATCTTGCTCATGAGGATATCGTAATACCTCTGTTCACCGGTCGCCTTGTAGAGAGTGATCAGACAGTGCCCCATGGC
>CAYPSH010000288.1:0-2618 GCA_964413445.1 uncultured Acetatifactor sp. | reverse complement strand
TGCGAGGATATGAACGACAGAGCACTCAGAAATATCGTCATCGGCCTTGGCAGCAAGGCGGACGGCTTTGTGCGGGAAGATCACTTTATCATAACAGTTGCCAGCGAGATCATGGCAATCCTTTGTCTTGCCGATGACATGAAGGATCTGAAGGAGAGGCTCGCCCGCATTGTTGTCGCCTACAATTACGACGGGGAGCCTGTGACAGCAGGCCAGCTGCAGGCCGTGGGGGCCATGGCGGCACTGCTGAAGGATGCCTTAAAGCCCAATCTGATCCAGACGCTGGAGCATACGCCTGCCCTTGTCCATGGCGGACCTTTCGCAAATATCGCCCACGGCTGTAACTCAGTCCGCGCGACAAAGGCGGCTTTAAAGATGGCGGATTACTGCATCACGGAGGCCGGCTTCGGTGCCGATCTGGGTGCGGAGAAGTTTTTTGATATCAAGTGCCGCATGTCGGGCTTAAAGCCGGATGCGGTCGTCCTGGTAGCCACCATCCGCGCCTTAAAGTACAACGGCGGCGTTGCCAAGGCAGACCTTTCCGCGGAAAACCAGGAGGCTCTTAAAAAGGGAATTGCCAATCTGGAAAAGCATATCGAAAATCTGCACAAGTTCGGCGTGCCTGTGGTGGTCACGTTAAATTCCTTTGTGACGGACACTGAGGCTGAGATCGAGTTTGTGAAGAACTTCTGTGAGGATCTGGGCTGTGAATTTGCCCTGTCCCAGGTTTGGGAAAAGGGCGGTGAGGGCGGCATAGCCCTGGCTGAAAAGGTACTTCAGACCCTTGAAAATAAGGAGAGCAATTTCCGGCTTTTGTACGAGGATGAGCTTCCCCTGGAGGAGAAGATAAAAACCATTGCAAAGGAGATTTACGGCGCAGGAAGCGTAAACTTCACGCCCGCAGCCAGAAGGCAGCTTCAGAAGCTTACAGAGCTCGGGTTCGCAAAGTTCCCTGTCTGCATGGCAAAGAACCAGTATTCTCTCTCAGACAATCCGAAGCTTCTGGGCAGACCGGAAGGGTTTGAACTGACTGTCAGGGAGGTGTATGTATCCGCCGGCGCCGGCTTTGTGGTTGCGCTGACGGGAGACGTGATGACCATGCCTGGGCTTTCAAAGCAGCCTGCGGCCTACGGCATCGATGTGAATGAAAAAGGGGAAATTACCGGTCTGTTCTAAAAAATGCTGATAAATCAGCGTTTCCCTGGTGCTTCGGCGCGGGAACACCGGTACCGGTAAGGCAAATATATCTTGGGAGGAACTGTAGTTATGATATGTCCCAACTGCGGAAGGGAAATGACGGACGGTACTCTTTATTGTGAGCATTGCGGAGAGGATATTCACATTGTCCCGGATTTTGAACCGGAGCTGGACCGGAATATACAGCAGACCATCCAAACTATCGCGGATGATATCGGGCAGGAGGACGTAGCAGACGACGCAGAGGAAGAGCTCAAAGAGGAGACAAAAGCAGGAAAAAAACATCATGTGGGGCTGCTGTTAGCTATCTTCGGAATCCTGATCGCCCTCGCCGCGGCGGGAATGACAGTGTGGGTTTATCTGTACAACTCGGAAGATTTTCAGATAAAAAAGGCGGAGGAGTATACGCGGTCGGAAACCTATGACAGAGCGATATCCGCATATAACCGGGCGCTGGAGCTTGACAGCGGCAATATTGAATTACAGTTTAAACTGGCGGAGGTTTATTTTCTAAAGAACAATAAAATTGAATATGAATATCTGCTCAGGAGCATTGTCGGAAATGAAAATGCAACGGCGGACCAGCTGGACAGAGCCTATGGAAAGCTGATCGCCATCTACCGGGCGAGAGGAGACTACGAAACCATAAACGATCTGCTGCTTGCCAGCAAGGACGAGGGAATCCTCTCCACCTACCAGAATTACATTGCCAGAGATCCTGAGTTCAGCGTCAAGGAGGGGTATTATACCAGTATCCAGATCCTGAAGCTGTCTGTGGCCGGAACAGGGAAGATCTATTATACCACGGACGGCAGCGTGCCGGACGAAGACAGCGAGCAGTATACCTCTCCGCTGATCCTGGAGAACGGTGATTACACGATCAGGGCCGTTTTTATCAACGAATACGGAGTGGCGAGCGATACTGTCACAAAAGAGTATCATATCGACAATGATGTGATACCCGCTCCCGAGGTGACGGTGATCAGCGGCGAGTACAATTACCCGCTCGATATCTCCATCGAGGATGACAACGGGGAGGTATACTACACGACAGACGGCTCCGTTCCGACTTATGCCTCCCAGTTTTATACGGGCCCCATCCCCATGCCCCTGGGGAAGTCGAATTTCAAGTTCGCAAGGATCATAAACGGTGTCACCGGTGAGGTGGCGGAGCGTACCTTTGAGCTGGTGCTTGAGACAGATATCACACCGGATCTGGCGGTTGACGCCGTGGTGCAGTATTCCCTGGAGACGGGAAAGATTTATGATGAGGTCGGCCATTTTGACGACACGGGCGCTGCGTACAAATATGAGTATCAGTATGTGACGAGCATCAAAAATGTGGGCGATTACTATGTGGTGGCGGAAATCCTAAGAGGTGCAGACCAAAGCCTGACAAAGACAGGGACCACTTTCGCCGT
>CAYPSH010000287.1:0-2619 GCA_964413445.1 uncultured Acetatifactor sp. | reverse complement strand
TTTCTCTCGATCATTTCATCGATCCTGTCTATATATTGCGCCACATCCTTGACGTTTTCGCTTCTTTCGATCCTGCCGTCGTCGTACACAACCTTGGAGATGCTTCCGGCGCCCAGAGCAATGATCGACTGTACTTCCTCCATGATCAGAATGTTGTACAGTCCAAGCCTGCCCTCTCGCGCATAGCCCACATTCTCAAAGTTGCCGGACATGTTCTTCTGGCGGTAGAGATAGTAGGGCACAAGGCCAAGCTTCTTTGCCCCGGCCGAGGCAATGTTCATGGTCTCGTCCGTGTTGCGGAGGGTTTCGACCCCGTTTTCCTGTATCCACTGGTTTAATCTGGAGGCGCGCTTGATGGCGAGGGAGTGGACAGTGAGGCTGTCGGGGGCCAGTTCCACCACTCTGTCGATGGTCCTCTGCACATCCTCCTTCGTTTCTCCCGGAAGTCCCAGGATCAGGTCCATATTGATATTGTCAAAGCCCACCTTTCTGGCCAGACAGAAGGCTTCCTCCACCTGGGACACCGATGCGCGTCTGCCGATCATGTCCAGCGTCTCCTGCTTCATGGTCTGGGGATTGACGCTGATCCTTGTAACCCCGTGTGAGTAGAGCACCCGAAGCTTTTCCTCCGTGATGCTGTCGGCTCTGCCGGCCTCCACGGTAAACTCTTTGACGTTTGAAAAGTCAAACAGCTCCTTTAAGCTGGTGAGCAATCTGTCCATCTGTGACGGCTCCAGGGTGGTAGGGGTACCGCCGCCGATATAGACGCTGTCCAGTATCTTTCCCCTGTAACACTCCGCCACGAATTCCATCTCCCTGATGACGCAGTCCACGTAGGCATCCACCTGCTTCCTGTATGCGCCTATGGGATAGGAGGTAAAGGAGCAGTACAGACAGGTCGTAGGGCAGAAAGGGATCCCAATATAAAGGCTGTAACCAGCTTCCCCCTTCTCTGCGGAAAGCTGTCCGTTTCCTTTGTAATGCACTGCCGACAAAAGCGCCTGCTCCCGCATGGCGATCTCCACCGACAATTCCGCTTTTTCCCGGCTCACATAATGGTTCTGGCAATAAAAGGAAAGGATTGCCGGGATGCTGTATCCCTGCTCCAGCATGCCATAGGCAATTTTCGTGGGACGGATACCGGTCAGATTTCCCCAGGGCAGTTCCTTCCCCGTCTCCTGGCAAAGCACCCGGTACATAAAGCGCTTCAACCCGTTTTTATAGCCCTTCGCGGCGATTTCCCGGCTGAGCTTCTGCCATTCTTCCTCCGAGAGCTCTCCCCGGGAAAAGTCCTCCTTCTCCCCCTGCTTCCACCGGTGCTCTTTGCCGTCCACCGTGAGGACTGCGCCATCCTCCAGGACGTCCAGACGGATGCGTACCTTTCCCTCCAGCTCTGCCCTTCTGTCCGCACGGCTCTCGGGGATCAGCACCGCCACCTGCTCCTCCGGATAGAAGGACTTCACCAGAGCCTGTATGTCATATTCATAATTTTCCCTGTTGATCTCTACTGCAAACATTTCAAACTCCTCAAAAAAAAGATGACAGCTTCACTCTGCAGCCGCCACCTTTCCAAAATCGAATTATACGCAAAACGCATTATATTTCTTCTCATGTCCGATGGTCGTGCTCTCGCCGTGCCCCGGATAAACCTTTGTCTCATCCGGCAGTACAAACAGCTTTTCCCTGATGGAACGCACTAACGTCCCCATACTCCCGGTCGGGAAGTCGGTTCTGCCGACAGATTCCGCAAACAGCGTGTCCCCCGCGACAAGCAGTCCCGCCTCCTCAAAATAGTAGCACATGCCGCCCGCCGTGTGTCCGGGAGTGGCGATCGCCCTGCAGGTCATGCCTGCAATGGTAAGCTCCTGCCCGTCCTTCAGATAGATATCCGCGTAGGTGGTGCAGGCGCGTCCGGCCCTCTCCGACACGTTTAAATCTGCACTTTTCAGCAGATCTCTCTCCGCCTCTGACGCATATACCTTCACCGGTTCCAGCCCGTCAGCCTCCGCCGCGGCATTTGCCGCATCCCGCAGGGCATCCAGCCCCCAGATATGGTCGAAATGACCGTGGGTCAGAAGGATGGCCGCCACGCGGAAACCGTTCTTTTGAAGGGCACTGTAGATATTTGCGCCCTTGTCGGCAGGATCCACCACGATGGCATCCTGCTCTCCGTCTCTGTATAAAAAATAACAGTTGGTCTGGCACACGCCGATCACCATGCGCCCGATTTTTAAATCTGACATACCTGCCCTCCCTGTTGAATCGTCCTCACACCGACACTAAGTTTGAAAAATCAGCACATCAGTGCGGTTTTTCATACTGTCACCCTGTGGTTCTCTCGATATCGATCACACTTTCTATGCCGTTTATCTTGTCGATCACACGGTTCAGCTCCTCACGGCTTGCGACTTCAAAGGACGTCTGCATGGTCGCAAGGCCCTGTTTGTTTGTCCTGGTGTTCATGGACAGGATATCAATATTCTTTTCCGTGAGTGCCTTGGAAATATCCGCCAGAAGGCCGTTGCGGTTGTTGGCATAAATCTTGATCTCCGCAAGATATTTCTCCTCCGGTGCATTCTCCGGTGCCTGCCACTCCGCATCGATCAGCCTCGCCCTCTC
>CAYPSH010000286.1:0-2637 GCA_964413445.1 uncultured Acetatifactor sp. | reverse complement strand
AGGAGAGTCCCTCGTTGGTTCCGTCGTTGACATTGACAAAGGCAGGCACTGCCACCTTTGGATCAAGGTTGTCTGTATCTACCACATACCCGTGGTTCTGGGAGGAAATATAGACCCTTCCGGTGGCCAGATCCTTCACGGGATGATTGCCGCCCCTGTGTCCGTATTTCATCTTATGGGTGTCCGCGCCGTTTGCCAGAGCCATGAGCTGATGCCCCAGACAAATGGCAAAGATCGGGATATCCGTTGCGTAAAGCTTTTTGATCTCTTCTATAATAGAGGTGCATTCCTTCGGGTCCCCGGGGCCGTTGGAAAGCATGATGCCGTCGGGATTCGAAGCAATGATCTCACTTGCGGGTGTCAGGGCAGGATACACTGTCACCTCACAGCCTCTCTCCGCCAGTGAGCGGGCAATGTTTGCCTTTGCGCCGAAATCATAAAGCGCCACCTTAAGCCCCGCACCGTTTAACTCCTTTACAAGGGTTGGCCTCTTCTCGCGCACACCCTTCTCATAGGCTTCCCTGTCAAATTTTGCAGAACCCGATAAGGCGCCGTTCTGGGAAAGCTCTGTGGTGGGTGCTATCACATACTTTTCCTTACAGGTCACCTTCTCCACCACCTTGCCTGTGGTGTATGCCTTCAATGCCGGCAGAACCGCATCGACGTCATAGTTCTCATCGGTAGTGATCATACCGTTCATGGTTCCCTTTTCCCGCAGTATCTTTGTCAGGGCTCTTGTGTCAATACCCGCGATGCCGGGGACACCGTTCTCCTCCAAATACTGCTGGATGGTACAGTCATTTCTGAAATTGCTGGGGATCCGGGAAAGTTCCTTCACAATAAAACCGTCCGGCCATGGCTTCAGGGACTCACAGTCATCCTTACAGATACCGTAGTTTCCGATCAGGGGATAGGTCATGCAGACCGCCTGCCCCGCATATGAGGGATCTGTCAGTACCTCCAGATATCCCGCCATGGATGTGTTAAACACGATTTCACTGATGATCTCCTTGTCGGCACCGATGTGAGTGCCTTCGAATACAGTGCCGTCTTCCAAAATTAAAAATGCCTTCATCAAGTCCTCCTACTTCCTGCACCCGCTCATCGTCGCATAATCGACTCATTGTATCACAAAATATTTCGGCAGGCAAGAGACATTACATCAAATCCCTGTACCACTTCAGCGCCGTCTCATAAGCCTGGCTGACAGTATCGGCATCCAGCTTCTGCAGCAGGAGCTGTCTGGAAACCTCCGGCCAGTTGGCGCTCTCATACTGCTTCACCAGATCCAGGACAGGTGCCAGGACGCCTGTGCGGTACAAAAGCGCCTCCCTCACTTCTCCTGTCACCATGACCATCTGCAGCGCTTCCTCCATGGTCTTTTCCAGGATCACATCCAGCACGGAGAAAAGTCCCATCAGGAAGAGCTCGTCCGCCTTTGATTTCAGGCCGAAAGCGGGCGCCAGGTACTCGGCAAATTTTGCGCGCAGAAGGGAGATCCTGGTGACCTCACTGGGCTTGTCCGCGTAAAGCTTGTGCACTACGGCTGTGTTGATCCACTTTTTGAGCTCCCTCTGCCCAAGCATTGCCGCCGCGTGCCGTATGGTGGTGATGCCGCCGTTGACCGTCATCCGGTTCACCATCTGCAGAAGGGAAATGGTGAGCGCCGTGTCTCTTCCGATGATATCGGCAGCCTCGGTCAGTTCAAAGTTTTCATCGTTCACAATATTCAAAAGTTCGATGTAATTCACCTTCAGGGGCGCAACCTCGTGGACACCCTGTGTCACCGGGACGCGGTAGAAATCGCCCTCGTAAAGCTGATAGCCGCCCTTCTCCTTCAGCGCCTCGAAAATCTCCATGTTCTCGATATTGCCGGCGCACAGCTTAATGTTCGGATAAAGGGTCCCGAAATAAATTTTCGCCTTGTCGATGGCGATCCTCCTGTTGTTTAAAAAGACATAGTCCGTCAGCTTCAGGATTTCCCTGTAATTCTCAAAATCCTGCACGGGAAGCTTTCTGACCGCAAGCCCGTAGCCCTTGTCCTTCAGTTCTTTCAGTCTGTCCACATAGGTGGGAAGCGGCGGGATGGAACTGTCTATCAGGAAGCAGATCCTGTTATGAGGAGCGCTGCACTGGCTTTCCACATCAGAAAAAACCGAGATATTGCTCATCGGCACAAAGATCTCCTTCTCGTCGGACAGCGTCTCGATCCCCATCTCCTCGATCAGTTCCAGACCCTCCACTCTGCCCGCTCCGTCATTCTGTCTGGTGCCGAGCATCATAGGGTCCAGGAAAAAATTATCCTTCTGGGAGAAGATGGAATACGCCTTCACTGCCAGATTTTCGTCAAACAACGGTACCAACGCCAGAAACATAGAACCACCCTGCCTTTCCGTAACCTGCCGCCTTGCGTGCGTGACCACGCACCGTGCAGGCACAACCCCTGCAAAGAGGACTCCTTCCTCTTATGCATAACTTATTGTTACGCTGCGATTTTTGCACACAGGGCGACCTTTCCCGCAAGAAGGCCGCCCAGCTGTGTGAAGTGCTACTATTTAAAATAAGCTACACCGGACTCAAATATCCGGATATCCTGTCTGCCGTAAATATTGACAGCAACAGCCTCGTCACGTCTTT
>CAYPSH010000285.1:0-2648 GCA_964413445.1 uncultured Acetatifactor sp. | reverse complement strand
AATACTGCGGCAATGATTTCATCGATATCGAAACCGGAAAGTGCCGCTTTGACTCGGACGACTTTATCGCCATGATGGGGTTTGCAGAGACGCTTCCCGAGGAGATCGACTGGGATTCAAAGTACAGTGACGACAGTTACTGGGACAATTATGACTCCCAGTACAGGGAAAACAGGACACTGCTTTTGGAAATGACCATCGGCTCCATGACGAACCTAAGCTATTATCTGAACGGCTATCTCGGCGAAGACTTTACTTTCGTGGGCTTCCCCACGGAGGAGGGATGCGGCTCCCATATCACTCCCAATAATGCTATGGTGCTCTCCGCAAAGTCGGACTGCCTGGAGGGCGCATGGGAGTTTGTCAGATATTATCTGACAGATGAGTATCAGGGGTCTCTCGGCTGGGGACTTCCCGTCAGCAAAAAGTATTTTGACCAGCAGGCGGAGCAGGGAACTAAGCGTCCCACCTACACCGATTACGAGACCGGCGAGGAGGTCGAGTATGACGAGTCCTTCTGGATGAACGGAGAGGAGATCGTTCTGGATCCGCTCACCGAGGAGCAGATGAACAAGGTCGTTGCATTTGTGGAGTCCGTAGACACCCCTTACTACAGTGATGACGATGTCTTAAACATCATAAACGAGGAACTCGGCTCCTTCTACACCGGACAGAAGTCCGCAAAGGATACGGCAGCCATCATCCAGAACCGCGTCCAGCTCTATGTGGAGGAGAACCGGTAATTTGCCCGAACAGATACAGCTTGCAATTTCCGGTATACCTTGCTATACTGATAAGAAACTTTAATGATATGAGTAAAAGTGAGGGAGAAAAGCCATGGTGACATTGCTTTCCGGGATTTTTATCAAAAACAGAGAGGATATCAAAAATCCGGCTGTCCGGCAGGCTTACGGGATGCTCTGCGGAGCTGTGGGGATCTTTTTTAATCTGTGCCTTTTTGCCGGGAAATTTATTGCCGGTTCGATCAGCCATTCCATCGCCATCACTGCGGATGCCTTCAACAACCTGTCGGATGCCGGAAGTTCTATCATCACTCTGATCGGGTTTAAGATGGCGGGGCAGAAGCCGGACCCGGATCATCCCTTCGGCCACGGCAGGATCGAGTATGTGTCGGGCTTTCTTGTGTCTGTCATCATCCTGCTGATGGGGTTAGAACTGTTAAAAAGCTCCGCGGGAAAAATACTTCATCCGGAGGAGATCAATTATTCGCCGCTGATCCTTGTGATCCTGATCATCTCCATCCTGGTGAAATGCTATATGTTCCTGTACAACAGGCGTCTGGGAAAGAAGCTGGACTCTGCGGCCATGTGCGCCACGGCGACAGACTCCTTAAGTGATACCATCTCGACCCTGGCGGTACTCCTTTCCACGCTGACAGCCCATTTTACCGGTGTGAATCCCGACGGCTGGTGCGGTGTCCTTGTGGGGCTCTTTATCTGTTATGAAGGTCTTTCCGCCGCCAGGGACACGATCAGTCCCCTCCTGGGGCAGGCTCCCGATAAGGAGTTTGTCCGCCAGGTCAACGATACGGTCATGGCTCATGAGGGAATCTTAGGGATACATGACCTGATCGTCCACAACTACGGCCCGGGCAGAGTCCTTATCTCTCTTCACGCGGAGGTGCCGGCCGACGGGGATATCCTGGTGCTCCATGATCTGATCGATACCATCGAGCATGAGCTTTACAGTACCTTAAACTGCCATGCTGTGATACATATGGACCCCGTGCAGGTAGGGGATGAAAAGACCATGCAGTTAAAAGAACAGGTGAAGGGCTATCTTGGAGAGATCGACCCCTCCCTCACCATGCATGATTTCCGCATTGTCGCCGGTCCCACCCACACCAACCTGATCTTTGATGTGGTCACTCCTTACGGCTACAAGCTTTCCGACAGTGAACTGGTGGCGGAGATCACAAAAAAGATACAGGCCGACAATCCAAGCTACTTTGCGGTGATCGAAGTAGATAAGCAGATGGTGTGAACATGAAGCAGTCAGAATTTTTTTATACCGCTGCGGAGAGCAGGCGGCTTGAGACACTTGAAAAAAGATATCGGGAGAAGGCCCGGGCGCAGTTCGAGGCGCGGGCGGCATTTTATCACAAAAGAACGGGCGGCCGTTATACTTCCATAACAGTCAGAGACCAGAAGACGCGCTGGGGCAGCTGTTCCTCTTTGGGGACGCTGTCCTTTAACTATCGTCTGATCTTCGCCCCGCCCATCATACTGGATTACGTTGTGGTCCACGAGCTATGCCATCTGACCCATATGAACCACTCGAAGGACTTCTGGAACATGGTGGAAAGCATCCTGCCGGATTATAAGGTCTACAGGCAGTGGCTTAAGGAGCACGGCACAGAACTGACTCTGGAGAAATATCTTTCCCGGAAGGGGATCCCCATACAGCTGGATTAAAGAACGAAAATCCCCCTGCGAGGCCATTTGGTGCAAAAGAACGGGGAGAGGTGTCAGCACAGGAATACAGGCAACGGTTGCGCGGGAAGAAATTTCAGTGTATACGAATGTATCGAAAAGAAGTAGTTTTCTACTGTAAAGGAGCCGCTTAAAGGCGGCAGAATGAGAGGAAATCATGAGAAAAAAACCGGTTGTTTTAATGATTTTAGATGG
>CAYPSH010000284.1:0-2655 GCA_964413445.1 uncultured Acetatifactor sp. | reverse complement strand
CAACAGGAAAGGCGGCAGCTTATGGATGCAGGTGTAATGTTTCAACAGATGGTCATCATCTTTATTCTTATGATGGTGGGCTATACCTTATATAAAACGAAAATTCTGGGGGACGGGGCTTCCCCCGCATTTTCCGCCCTGGTGGTCAATGTGTGCAACCCTGCACTGCTGATCGGAAGCAGCTTTAACAGGGACCCTTCCGTCACAAACGATAAAATCCTCTGGGCTTTCGCTGCAGGAGCCGTGATGTACGTCATGCTGCTCATCGTATCCATCCTGCTGCCCCCTCTCCTCCGTGTGGAGAAAAAACTGAAAAACCACTATGCCCTGATGTGTATCTTCGGCAATACCGGTTTCATCGGGATCCCCCTGATCCAGGCGGTGCTCGGCTCCCAGGCCGTGATCTACGCGGCGATCGTCAACATCTACTACACACTGTTTTTCTACACCTACGGCTATTATCTGGCAGGCGGGGAGGACAGTAAGTTCTCGGCCAAAAATCTGCTGAATGTGGGAAATGTTTCCCTGGTTGTGACGCTGATCCTCTTTCTGTGGCAGCCAAAGGTGCCTGCGCTGATCCAGAGCACCATCACTTACATGTCCAACGCCACCACCCTGCTGGCCATACTGGTCATCGGCATCAGTCTGGCAAAAATTGATTTAAAACCGATCTTCACGCAGGCAAAGCTCTATCTTTTCATCGCCCTGCGCTTCGTGCTGGTGCCGATCCTGTTTACCTTTGTTTTGCGTCTCTTCATCAAGGACAGCACCCTCCTCACGACTATGGTCATCCTGGCAGCCGTACCGGTGGGAAATCTGCCCTTAATGCGGGTGGAGCAGACCGGCGGCGACGGCACCTCACTCTCACAGGGCATCATTCTGTCCACCATTTTGTCTGTCATCACCATCCCGATCGTCACACTGTTCCTGTGACAAAGGGGCAGGAGTTCAAAACGGAATAAAACGATAGCAAAGGAGGCCGTGGGAAATGAAAAAGGAGAATTTTACCTGTCAAAGAGATAACCTGAAAATAAGAGGTCATGTGTGGAGAGAAAAGGACGGGGTTCTGCCCGCAGTCATATTGAGCCATGGCTTTCTGGCAAACGAGAGCACATGTCACGGTTATGCAAAATTATTCGCCTCCCTCGGGTACGCAGCTTTCACCTATGATTTCTGCGGCGGCGGACTTGGCTGCCGCAGCGACGGCAGGAGCGAGGACATGTCCGTGCTGACAGAAATTGCGGATCTGGAAGCTGTGCTCGCCTGTGTGAAGGAGCGGGAAGATATCGACAGCGGTGATATCTCTCTTTTGGGCTGCAGCCAGGGCGGCTTCGTCTCAGCCCTCACGGCAAAGTCCCATCCCGAGATCAGGAACCTGATCCTTCTTTATCCGGCGCTCTGCATTCCGGATGACGCCAGAAGGGGCAAAATGCTCATGTTCGAGTTTGACCCTCAGAATATGCCTGAGCTTCTCTGCAGGATTCCCATGAAGATCGGCAGAGGGTACGCAGAGGCAGTCATGGACTGGGATTACAAAGAGGTCATAAAGGGCTATCAGGGACACACAGTTTTGCTCCACGGCACAGAGGACAAGATTGTAAATGTCTCCTATGCCAGAGAGGCCAAAAACTGTTTTCCCGACTGTCATTATTATGAGATCCAGGGCGGCGAGCACTCCTTCCGGGGTGAGCACGACCGGGAGGCCATGAAAATATTAACGGAAGAGATGAGGATCCGCTGACCCGCACAGCTCATAGCCTGTCACGTCCATCGCCGCCTCCCCGTCCGCATAAAACGAGATCCCGTCTGCGGTCAGGTCTGTGCAGATCACGGTGGAAAGCACCTGCTCTCCGTCATTGATAAACACCTCTGCGCTGAAATTGTCCAGAATGATGCGCATTTTGATCACACCTGTCTCTGCGGCTCCCACAAGGCAGCTCCGCTCATGGACGACTGCCTTTCTGGTGCCGGAGTACCTTCTGTCAATCGTCACAGTCCTCTCGTGAGGGCAGAAGCTCAGCAGACTTCTGAATTGTCCGTTTTCCGCAAACCTTATCTCTATCTTGTGATAAATATCAGACGCATTGCCCGGGCGCACGCTGATCTCCATGTCCACCCTTCTGCCGCGGATCCCCTCTAAGCTGAGCGGGCCGGAAAACACCACGTTCTCATAACTCACCTTTCCCGTCCGCAGCTGTTCCAGCTCCCGGATGGGTGTCTGATAAAGTCTTCCGTTCTTTACGGAAAGCTCTCTCGGAAGGCTCATCTGGCCAAACCATAGCTTAGCCGGGTCGCGGTACTCACAGCCTGCCCAGCTCTGCAGCCAGCCGATCATGATCCGCCTTCCGTCGGGAGTCTGCACTGTCTGGGGCGCATAAAAGTCAATCCCATAGTCGATCGCCTGGTTTTTCTCATCCGTAAAGAGTCCCTTTTCCTCATCGAAGCTGCCGATCAGGCACAGAGTCCCGCTGCCGTTGTGATATTCCAGACCTTCCGCCAGCATATCCATCGGGCTGGTCAGAAGCACCCATTTGCCGTCCAGCTCAAAGAAATCCGGGCACTCCCACATGGTCCCGAAGCGGTTTTCATTTTTCGCCAGGATGCTCTTAAACTTCCAGGAAAAACCATCCTCGCTGACAAACAACAAAATCTGCC
>CAYPSH010000283.1:0-2669 GCA_964413445.1 uncultured Acetatifactor sp. | reverse complement strand
CAGGTCTTAAATGACAGGCTGGAGCAGATCACACTCAGCAATACGAAGGATGCAGACAGGGCGGCAAAAGTAAAAATCCGCCCTGTTCGTATGAAGGGCGAACTGAAATTTCAGGAAACCCTGTACAGGGGGACGCAGGTATTTCACACCAATTACCCGGCGGAGGAAATGAGGGACAGGCTCACAGACTATATGACGGATCTGTTTAAGCAGGCTCAGGTGGACGGGGCGGAGGAAAGCGTCACAGTCCTTGTGGGAAAAAAGGGGACAGTCACTGTGAAGCGGAAGAAAAATACCGCTGCAAAGGAAAAGAAGGAGAGGGACTTCTCACACAACCGTGCGAAGGAATATATCCTGAAGGAGGGAACCCCGGTGGACTTCCTGGTGGGGCTTGGAGTGCAGAGCCCTGACGGGCATATCGCGAAGGCGAGGTATGACAAATTCCGCCAGATCAACCGATACCTGGAGTTTATTGAGGATGTGCTGGATGCGCTTCCGAAGGAAGGCACGATCCGCATCATTGACTTCGGCTGCGGAAAGTCGTACCTGACCTTTGCCATGTATTATTACCTGCACAGACTGCAGGGCAGGGATATCCGTGTGACCGGACTGGACCTGAAGGAGGATGTGATCCGCCACTGCAATGAACTGGCGGAAAAGCTGCATTATGACAGACTGCACTTCGAGCAGGGAGATATCCAAAGCTATGAAGGGGAGGATGCGGTGGACATGGTGGTCTCCCTGCATGCCTGTGACAAGGCAACGGATTATGCCCTGGAAAAAGCGGTGAAGTGGGGCGCGTCCGTGATCATGGCGGTTCCCTGCTGTCAGCATGAATTAAACGGTCAGATTCATTGTGATGTGCTGAATCCTGTGTTAAAATATGGGGTGGTGCGGGAGCGGATGGCTGCTCTCATCACCGATGCGCTCCGGGCGGATCTTCTGGAGCAGCAGGGCTATGCCGCGCAGATACTGGAGTTTATCGATATGCAGCATACGCCCAAAAATCTCATGATACGTGCGGTGAAGAAAAAGGGCATGCGCCCTGCGCATGGAAGCTCTTCCATCGAGGAAGTGACAAAATTCCTGCACGTAAATCCCACATTGAAGGAGCTTCTTTAAAAAAATATGAAAAAAGGTATCTTGAAACTACTGGTATTTCTGATCGTGTTTGTACTGGCTCTGCTTGGCATAAACAGACTGATGAACAAGGATCACGATAATCTGACCATGGAGCTGGCGCCTGCAAGCCTGCCGCTTGTGACCATGGAGCTGGACGGCGTGGAATATAACCAGCTGCACGGCTATACCAGCCCTGTGGATGTGGCGTTTCAGAGGGATACCGTTACGGTGCTTGGGGAGAGCAGGGAGACAGACTTTGTGGTGGACACCTACGGCAGAAATGTCACCGGGGCTTCCATCGAGGTGAGGAGTGCAGACGGAAGCCGCCTGATAGAAAATACGGAGATCACGGAGCTTGTCACGGAGGGAAAGCGCATTCGGGGAACCCTTTATCTGAAAGATCTGATCGAGAGGGATGAGGACTACTCCCTGGCGATCCTTCTGGAGCTGGACGGGGAAGATGTGGTTTACTATTACACGAGAGCGGTCTGGAGCGACAGCCTTCATGTGGCGGAAAAAATGGACTATGTCACGGATTTTCACGAAAGACTCTACGACAAGGAAGCGGCGAAGGAACTGACCAAATATCTGGAGACCAACTCCAGGCTGGAGGACAACAGCTCCTTTCACAAGGTAAACATCCACTCGAGCTTCAAGCAGATCACCTGGGGGGATCTGCAGGTGACAGAAGTGACAGAACCGATCTACTATCTGACGGAAGTGGCCAGCCAGACTGCATCATTTCTGGTGGATTATGTGGTTTCCACCTCTGAGAACAGGGATATCACCTACTATATGGTGGAAGAGCATTACCGCGTCCGCTACACCGCCGACAGAATGTATCTGCTGGACTATGAGCGGACGACCACGCAGATCCCCGATGAGGAGCAGCTTTGCGCCAACGACAAACTGCTGTTGGGGATTACCGGTGAGGATATTCCCATGGTGGAGAGCGAGGACGGCAATATCGTTGTGTTTGAGGTTGCCAACCGGCTGTTCAGCTATGATGTGAACACAAACAAGCTGACGGTGATCTTCAGCTTTTACGATGCAGACAACGCAGATGCGCGCACCCTCTACGACCGGCATGCCATCAAGATCCTGGATGTGGACGAGGGCGGAAATGTGCAGTTTGCCGTATATGGCTATATGAACAGAGGCCGGCATGAGGGCGAGGTCGGCATAGAGCTGTACACCTACAGCAGTTCCTTAAACACGATTGAAGAACTGGTGTATATTCCCTACGACAGGACCTTTTCCGTGCTGGAGGCGGAGATGGAGCAGCTGCTTTCCATGAACAGGGATCAGAAGCTCTATCTGGAGCTGAACAATACCATTTACTACATTGATCTGGCGGAGAGAACCTATGAGGCTGTGATCGATATCACGCAGGACGGCAGCCTGCAGGTCTCCGGCAATCACAAGCTTCTGGTGTGGCCGGAGGGCGGGGATAATTACCACAGTCAGGTTTTGAACATCCGGAATCTGAACAATGATACCACCAACTATGTGACAGTGTCTGAAGAAGATGCCATCCGCCCGCTTGG
>CAYPSH010000282.1:0-2692 GCA_964413445.1 uncultured Acetatifactor sp. | reverse complement strand
TCATTATATCATATCTATTCAATGATTTCAATGAAAGGGGATCAGGTTTGGTCTCTGTGGAAAAAGGCATAAATGTCCTCCGCCGCCTTCCGGTTCAGTTCCGGCAGTTCAGCCAGTTCTTCCACCGAGGCTGCCCTGATCTCCTCGATGGATTTGAAATGGCGCATCAGTGCCCTTCTCCTTACGGGGCCTACCCCGGGGATGTCATCGAGGACGGATCTCACCTGTGCTTTGCTCCTCAGGGAACGGTGGTATTCTATGGCAAAGCGGTGTGCCTCGTCCTGCACTCTGGTGATCAGCTTAAAGCCCTCGGAATGCGTGTCGATGGGCAGTTCCACATTGTTAAAGTACAGGCCTCTGGTCCGATGGTTGTCGTCCTTTACCATCCCGCACACAGGGATATGGATGTGAAGCTCATCCAGCACGGAGAGCGCAATGTTGACCTGCCCCTTTCCGCCGTCCATCATCAGAAGATCCGGGAATCTGGTGAAGCTACCGTACTCACTTTCCAGATTTTTTTCATCCAGCTCCTGCCGTTCCTCCAGCCCGTGGGAGAAACGCCTTGTCAGGACCTCTCTCATGCAGGCATAATCATCCGGCCCGGACACGGTTCTGATCCGGAACTTTCTGTAATCGCTGGGCTTGGGCTTTCCCTTTTCAAACACGATCATGGAGCCTACATTCTCAAAGCCATTGATGTTGGAAATATCAAAAGCCTCCATGCGCTCAATTCGTTCCAGTCCCAGGATGTCCGCGATCTCCTTCACCGCCCCGATCGTCCGTCCCTCCTCACGCTTCAGCCTCTCCCTGTCCTGCACCAGCACATGCATCGCATTCTGCGCCGCCAGCTCCACAAGCTTTTCCCTGGAGCCGATCTTCGGCACGCGCACATAAACCCTGCTGCCCCTGCGCTCAGAGAGCCACTTCTCGATCAGCTCCCTGTCATCAATGTCATATTGCAGCATCAGCTCCCTCGGGATGAAGGGAGTCCCCGCGTAAAACTGCTTGACAAATTCCCCCAGGATCACGGGTTTTCCTGTATCTGACACATGTGTCATGTAATAGTGTTCCCGCCCGATCAGCTTACCGTCCCGCACAAAGAAGACCTGTACCACCGCCTCCGCTCCATCCTGGTACAGCGCAATGATATCCTTGTCCTCCAGATCGCTGTCTGTGATCTTCTGCTTCTGGGCGACCTGCTTCACACTGTTGTACAGATCCCGGTATCTGGCTGCCTCCTCAAAGTCCAGCTTCCCGGCAGCCTCCTGCATTTTTGTCTCCAGACTCTTCAGGATACTGTTATAATCCCCGTTCAGAAAGACAAGCGCCTGATTCACCTGCTCCCTGTACTGTTCTTTGCTTACATAGCCCTGACAGGGGGCGAGGCACTGCTTGATATGGTAATTCAGGCAGGGGCGTTCCAGCCCCGTATCCCTCGGGAGATTCCGGTTGCAGGTTCTGATCTGATAAAGCTTATTCAACAGCTCTATCGTGTCTTTCACCGCAGCCGCACTGGTGTAGGGGCCGAAATATCTGGATTTGTCTTTCTTCATGGTGCGGGAGAAGAGAATGCGGGGATAATCCTCGCCCACTGTCACCTTGATATAGGGGTAGGTCTTGTCATCCTTTAAGAGGGTGTTGTACTTCGGGGAATATTCCTTGATCAGATTATTCTCCAGCACCAGTGCCTCCAGTTCGGAATCCGTGACGATATACTCAAACCGCGCGATCAGCGTCACCATCTTGTCGATGGCCGGTCCTCTGCCGATGTTTTCCCGGAAATAGGAACGGACGCGGTTGTGCAGGTTCACAGCCTTTCCCACATATAAAATGACATCCCTGTCATCTCTCATAATATAGACACCCGGTTCCTTCGGGAGCTTTTTTAACTCTTCTTCAAAATTGAACATGGACATTCTCTTTCCCAGGCAGGCCCTTTTTGTCTGATGGATCTCTCCGTATTTCAAATGGTTTTTCTTTATTATATTATTTTACAGGATACATAGCGATTCTGCAACCGACAAAGCGGCTTTTACGTTCGTACATGGATCAGACCGATGCAGTTTCATCGCAGGCCCTGCTCCTGCTGTCAGGCTGTGCACATCTCTTGTACAGCATCGGTGTTCATGCTACAATCAAGATATCACACAGAGAAACCGAGGTGCACAGCGATGGCTTCTTTTTTCCAGGGTACTTTCGTCCAATCGCGGCGGATCATCTATACCCCAACCAATTTTGCAAAAAACAACCTCCTGCATCTTCAGGAGGTCGGAGAACTGCGGGCACTCAAGCCCCATACCAGCAGCCGGGACGGTATGAAATCTTTTCTGTTTTTTATCGTCACGGAAGGCTCCGGAACTCTCCTTTACGAGGGGAAGGAATATGCCCTGCACGCCGGTGACTGCGTGTTTATCGACTGCAAAAAGGCTTACTCGCAGAGTTCCTCCGAGGAAGATCTGTGGTCGCTGAAATGGGCTCATTTTTATGGTTTTAATCTGAACGGTATCTATGAGAAGTATGTGGAGCGGGGCGGCCAGCCGGCCTTCACCCCCCAGAGCAGTCCAAACATCTCTGAACTGCTGACTCAGATGCTGGATCTGGCAGAATCCGGAGACCACATCCGGGACATGAAGCTCAACGAAAAAATAACCAGCCTTCTGACACTTGTCATGGCAGAAAGCTGGCATCCTGA
>CAYPSH010000281.1:0-2701 GCA_964413445.1 uncultured Acetatifactor sp. | reverse complement strand
CGAATATCCTGCCCCTTGTATCCAAGTAACTCATATATCTGTCCTTTCCTGTTTTGTGACGCCCCGCGGCGTAACATACCGTAAGTCCAAGCCGGGGGCTGTCATAGCCCCTGCTCGGTCCTGCGGATGATGTCGTCCTGCAGGGACTTGGACAGCGTCGTAAACAATGCGCTGTAGCCCGCCACCCGGACCACAAGATGTGCGTACTTCTCGGGGTGCGCCTGTGCATCCAGAAGAGTCTCTCTGTCCACCACATTGAACTGCATGTGACTTCCCTTCTGGTCGAAGTAGGAGCGGATCAGAGCCACGAAGTTTTCCAGACCCTGCTGCCCGGAGAGGGCTGTCGGATGGAACTTCTGGTTGAACAGAGTACCGTTGGAGGCGATGCCGTGGTCAAGCTTTGAGACGGAGTTTGCCGCAGCCGTCGGACCCTTGACATCCTTTCCGGCAGAGGGGGATACCCCGTCCGCCACAGGAGTGTGGGCGAGCCTGCCGTCCGGCGTGGCACCGGTCTGGGCGCCAAGCGGAACATTTGCCGACACAGGATAGAGACCTGCCTGGAACTGACCGCCTCTGGGATTTCTGTATTTTAAGAGGGGTTTCGTGTAGGTGTAGGCCACATCCCTTGCGAACAGATCCACCTCCTCAATATCGTTTCCGAACTTGGGGACCTCTTCGATCATGGCTCTCAGATCCTCATATTTCTTCTTTTCCTCCGCAGGAAGCTCCGTGTTCATCACGGTGTTGATCATGGCTGCGATCTGACTCTCATCCACAGTCATGCCCTCCGCAGCCATCTCCTTTGCGATCTGTGTGACGATCTCCGCAGCCGAAGTCTCGTCAAAGCCCTGCCCGTAGTTCATGGCAAGTGCTCTCTTCCACTCCGCCAGTGTCACCTTCTTCTCATCGAACACCAGCTTCTTGACGGCATAGAGGGAATCCGCCATGTTGGCGATGCCGAAGCCCTGGGGACCGGTGAAATTATATACCGCTCCGCCCTCCTGCACCGTCTTACCTCTTTTAATGCAGTCGTCCACCATACAGGAGAGAAAGGGCAGGGGACAGCGGGTCGCATGCGCCACATCAATGGCATTGTCTGCGTTCACAAGCAGGGAAATGTTGTACTCCTGCTGTTTTTTGTAGGCGTCATAAAATTCGTCGAAGGTCTGCATGTCCTCCACCCGTCC
Source organism: uncultured Acetatifactor sp. (assembly GCA_964413445.1). GTDB lineage: Bacteria > Bacillota > Clostridia > Lachnospirales > Lachnospiraceae > Acetatifactor. Next base: position 1,514 of record CAYPSH010000281.1, on the reverse strand, counting down.
GGTCTCTATGCTGATCTTCTCTCCCTTGTCCCAGCCGTTGGAAAATACCAGTTCAAGAGGTCTGCACATATTGTAGAAGGCGGCGTCATGCCACCCTTCCGTCTTCCCGGCCTTCTGTGGCTCCACACAGCCGATGATGTTGTACTCTCTGGCATCCTCCAGGGTAAGTCCGCGGCTCAAAAGAGAAGGTATGATCACCTCGTCATTGTAATAGGCCGGCAGACCGATGCCCGTCCTGGTCAGGTCAGCAGCCTTGATCAGAAGCTCATGAGGACTCTTGTTCCACACGCGGATGGAAAGGGAAGGCTGAGGCAGGAATACATGCTTGGAGGCCGTGATGCACATAAAGGAAAGATCATTTGTCACATCCATTCCTTCCCTGTCCTGTCCGCCCACGATCAGGTTCTGGAACAGGCTGTAGCCCGCAAACCCCTCCGCGCTTACAGCGTCACGACATTTGTTCAGATCGTTCAGCTTCACCCAGATACAATCCAGCAGTTCCTGTGCAAACTCTCTTGTCAGTTTTCCGCTGTCCAGATCCTTTTTATAATAAGGATACATGTACTGGTCAAAGCGGCCAGGGGAAATCGAATGCCCGCTGGACTCGATCTGCAGAAGCTGCTGGACAAACCAGAAGCTCTGGCATGCCGCATAAAAGCTTGTGGCACCCTTTGCCGGAACACGGCTGCAGTTTTCTGCAATCTGCAGCAGCTCCTGTTTTCTTGAAGCGTCACTGCAGGCATCCGCTTCCTTTTTTGCCAGGGCAGCATAGCGCTCCGCGTACCGGATAGCCGCCTTACAGCTGATGATGGCAGCCTTTAAGAGCTGACTCTTGGTACAGTAATTGCTGTCTCCGGGGTTGCACCCTGCAAGTTCCTCCTCCACCTGGGCGATGATGCCCTCGTAGCCGATGGCGAGCACCTTGTCATACTGTACGGTCACATGTCCGACGCCGTTGTAGAAATAGTTGCCGGGGGTAAATATATTGTGCTCAATTGCCTTCAGGGCTTCCGGTGCCATCAGAGAAGTTGCCAGTTCACTGGTGGTCTTGCCCTCCCAGTAGGCATCCGCCTCCAGCAGATCCTTCTTCGTCTGCTCGGATATGTAAAAGGGATCGGCTTTTCTGGTCGCAACCGTGTCAAACTCTGCCTCCAGCCATTTATAGGAAAATTCAGGATAAGTCTGGCAGCCTCTGGGAGCAATGGTAGTGCTTCCCACGATCAGTTCACCCGGTCTGATGACAATCGGGATATTGTCCAGAATGTGTTCAAACGCAAGCGCCCGGCGCATGACAATAGGCTTGTCCTCCGTACTTTGATAGCTCTCAGTGATCAGCTTTGCTCTGGCAGACTCAATCTCGGGCATCTTCGCAAAAAGGTCAGACACCAGCTTCGGGATCCTGTCTGTCTTGGGGATTTCAAGAGTATAATATTTCTCCATGATGGCTCCTTTCGCTTTTCCTGCTGTATTCTTTCACAAGTATATTCTCCCCGTCAGCAAAAGTCAACGAATCA
>CAYPSH010000280.1:0-2719 GCA_964413445.1 uncultured Acetatifactor sp. | reverse complement strand
ATTGTATCATAAATGCGGCCCGCGCGCACCTGTTTTGCCAGAGAATATTGTTCGTTTCTTCGGCAGTTGCTTTTCTTTCGCACAAAAAAAGTGTAAGGCCCTCAATACAAAAGGCCTTACACTCGAAATTACGTTTATCTTATACGGCTGTCTGCCTTCTCTTTTTTGTCTGCGGTCAAAAGTTTACACAGGTCGAAGCTCCCGCCTCCAGAGTGATTGTCTTTGCTTTTCCCCTGTAAACCACTTTCATCTCGGATCTTCTGGCCGCTCTCATACAGCAGGCTGTAAGACTGCCGTTCTTCCATTCCAGATCAATTGTTGCTCCGCCGCACACCACAAGTCCGGTCAGTTTCCCATCCGTCCATTGCTTCGGCAGCGCAGGCAGCAGCAGGATCCTGTCCTCATCGCTTTGCACCAGCATTTCGGCGATTGCAGCAGTGGCACCGAAGTTGCCGTCAATCTGGAATACATATCCATCCTTCCTCGGGTGGTTGTCCATCAGATTCGGGAAGGTGGACACACTCCACAGTTTTTTCAGGTTCTGCCAGGCGGCTTCCCCGTTTCCGAGCCTTCCGTAAAAATTGACGATCCAGGCACAGCTCCAACCTGTGTGGCCTCCGCCGTAGGCAAGCCTTCTCTCCAGTGTTTTCTCCGCCGCCTCCGCCAGTTTCGGGGTTTTATCTACGGTGATCCGGTGGGACGGATGCAGAGCATACAGTTGGGAAATATGTCGATGTCCCGGCTCCAACTCCTCATAATCTTCCCGCCATTCCATGATCTGCCCGTATTTTCCGATCTTTAATTTCGGAAGCTTCTCCAGAATCTCCTTCGATTTCTCCACCGTTTCATCCCCGGCCTCCAAAAGCTCTGAGGCCTTGATGTAGTCTTCCAGCAGATCCCTGAGGATTTCCGTGTCCATGGTAGATCCCTCGCATACGCATCCCCTGGTCCCATCCGGCAGAATATACGTGTTCTCCGGTGATACGGACGGGCAGGTAACCAGTTCTCCATTCACCTCGATCAGGAAGTCATGGAAAAACAGGACCGCATCCTTCATGATCGGATACATCTGTCTCAGGAACGCCGTATCCCCTGTGTACAGGTAATGTGTCCAGATATGGGTACAAAGCCAGGCTCCGCCCATCACCCAGTAGGTAGCCGGGATGTAAATATCCTGCGGCGCACAGTCCCCCCACAGATCGGTGTTGTGATGCGCCACAAACCCACGGCAGCCGTACATTTCCCGGGCTGTCTTCTTTCCGTTTTCCCACATCCTGCACAGATGATCAAACAAGGGCAGATGGCATTCTGCCAGCCCGCAGATCTCCGCAGGCCAATAGTTCATTTCCGTGTTGATATTGATCGTATATTTGGAATCCCATGACGGCTGCATATCCTCGTTCCAGATGCCCTGCAGGTTGGCAGGCAGGCTTCCCGGACGGCTGCTGGAGATCAGCAGGTATCTCCCATACTGGAAATACAGAGCGGCGAAGGCGCCGTCAAAACCATTTTCTTTTCCCTTCTTCATTCTTTCCGGGAGCGGTAATCTCGCGTCTTCTCCGGAAATTTCCAGCGTTACCCGCCCGTAAAGGGTTTGATAATCTGCGATATGAGCCGCTTTTACTTTTTCATATCCGTCCCTGCTCGCCTCATCCAGTCTGTTCTTTACCGCCTCTTCGGGGTCATTTTCATAGAAGGTGGTCTCACAGCTGAGATAAAGTGTCAGCTCCTTCGCGGCCCGCACCAGCAGATGCTCCCCCAGGACCTGCACTTCCCCGCCTGTATGCTCCGCCCTCAGCGCCGCCAGGAAGGAAACGCCTCCCTTTCCCAGGCAGCAGTCCATATAAATGGTTTTTTCATCCAGCTTCCCGGCATGGTCGTAAAACCGTTCCCTTCTCAGGAGGGCATCCAGAGAAATTGTCCCCTCCTCCGCTTTCATGTGTACCGCGATCACACCATGGGGGAAGGATGCCAGATATTCCTTTTGGATCCTGGTCTTTCCGACCCGGTATTCCTCTTGTACCAGTGCCTCCTCCAGGTTCAGTTCCCTGCGATATCCATCGGCATTGTCTTCCTTCTTTTCAGGCTTCTGGTACCCATCCTCATAAAAGGTGAGCTCCACGTTTCCAAGCGGCTGATACGGCCTCTCACTCTGCGGCGTGCCTGAAAAGCTGTAGCGCAGCACCCGCTCCGCCTCCGGAATCTTTCCCGCCAGGATCAGCTTCCGCACCTCGTCAAGATGGGATTTTGCATCCGGATTGATGCGGTCGATCGGTCCGCCATACCAGATGCTGTCCTGATTCAGGGCAATCCTTTCCTTTTGGATTCCTCCGAATACCATTGCGCCAAGCTTCCCGTTTCCGATGGGGAGGGCTTCCTCCCATTTTTCTGCCGGTCTGTCAAACCATATTCTCTCCACGCCAGATATCCTCCTGTCCTTAAATGATCACGCCCCTTGGCGTTTTCCTCTGTTTCGCTGTGTTGCGTTCTGCCGTTCTTACCTGTACAGCGGACCGAATGCCGCACACGCGCGGTAATCCTGTCCCTCCCTGTCCATGCCGAAGGCATTCCAGGCGGCCGGCCGGAAGATTTTGTCCTCCTCCACATTGTGCATGCTCACTGGAATACGGAGCATGGAGCACATCGTGATCAGATCCGCGCCGATATGTCCGTAGCTGATCGCTCCGTGGTTTGCGCCCCAGTTGTTCATCACATCATA
>CAYPSH010000279.1:0-2759 GCA_964413445.1 uncultured Acetatifactor sp. | reverse complement strand
ATTTTGGAAAAATAAAGGAGGAGAACAATGAGAAATGCAGGTGAAGCCGCAAAGGTAAACAAAGCAGTGGAGAAGATCCTGAAAGTGTTTGAGGAGGAAAAACTCACAGATGAGGAGATGAGGGATACGCTTAAGGCGGCGGAAGTGTCGCTCGGCATCAAGCCCCCGATGCCTCCGCATCATCCGCCCATGAGGCCGGAGATCGCACCGCAAAGACCGGTGCAGATAAGGGAGTGCTGAGAGGAAGGCAAAAATTCCTCATACAATAAGGAGAAGACAAAATGAAAACCGAAAAGATCATGCAGATGCTGTCAGACACGGCCTATGTGCGGACGGGCGGCAGCGAAGAAGAATTGAAATGTGCGGAGTATCTGGTATCCGCCATCCGCGAGATGGGGGCTGAGGCTGTCATCGAACCCTTTGAGGTGGATATGGCAACCATGGAAGCCGCAGAATTTTATGCCGATGGGGAGAAGATTCCCTGCAAGGGCTATCTGAATGCGGGGAGCGGACAGGTGGAGGCGCCGTTTTATTACCTGCGCAACACGGACAAATACTCCCTGTCCCAGTGCCGGGGAAAGATCGTCATGGTAGACGGATATCTGGGCTACTGGGTCTATCAGGATCTGCTGGAAAACGGCGCGCTGGGCTTTGTCACCTACGACGGCGACGCCAACTATGCGGATGAGGACATCGACCAGCGGGAGCTGAGAAGCTATGTGAGCCAGGGAAGGAAGATTCCCGGTGTCAATATCAATGCAAAGACAGCCATCCGGCTCATCGAAAAGAAGGTTACTACCGCCAAGATCATCCTTTCCCAAAAAGAGTACAAGGGACAGAGCCGCAATGTGGTGCTGGATCTGCCCGGTGAGGTGCCGGAGTACATAATCCTCACAGCCCACTATGATTCCACCTCCCTGTCTCAGGGAGCCTACGACAATATGTCAGGCAGCCTGGGCATCCTGGGAATCGCGGAGCATTTCCTGAAAAATCCTCACCGCTACGGCCTGAAGTTTATCTGGTGCGGCAGCGAGGAGAGGGGGCTTCTGGGCTCCAAGGCTTATGTCCAGGCTCACAAGGAAGCTCTGGAACAGGTAGTGCTGAATATCAATCTGGACATGATCGGCTGCATCATGGGAAAATTCATCTCCTGCTGCACAACCGAATCCAAGACTGTGGATTACATCACCTATTTCGCCATGGAGAAGGGATTTGGCATGGATGCCAAACAGGACGTGTATTCCAGCGATTCCACGCCCTTTGCAGACGCCGGTGTGCCTGCCGTCTCCTTTGCCCGGATCGCACCCAAAAACACGGCAACCATTCACAACAGCTACGATACTGCGGCTGTTATGAGCGGCCAGCAGATGGCGGAGGACACGGAATTTCTGATCGCCTTTACGGACCGCATGGCAAATGCTGCGAGATGTCCGGTGGAGCGCACGATTCCGGACAATATGAAGGAAGAGCTGGACTACTATCTGACCCGCAAGCGCAGACCGAAGAAATAGAAGATTCCGGAAAACAAAAAATAAAACGCCTGCTGCCCTTGACCCGGCAGCAGGCGTTTGCCTTGCATTTGCTTTCGTTTTAGTTTGCTTCTTCCTCAGCGGCAGGCTCGTCCTCGGCGCTGCCCTTCGGAGCGATGACAGCAACGACGGCTGCATCAAGCGGTGTCATGATGTCGACCTTGCCGTCCTTTGCGATATCCAGATCAGCTACAGTCAGGGAATCACCCAATTTTAACGTACTGCAGTCTATGTCAATCTGATTTACAAGATTCTCCGGAGTCGCTTTATAAGAAACCTCACGAAGCAGCTGCTCCAGAATACCTCCGACAACCTTATCTTTGTTGTGACATACGATCTCAGCGACAGAATGTACCTTCTCACCCTGTACAAGTGCCTGGAATTCCATCTCCAGGATCTGCTTGCTCAGGAAATCATACTGCACCTCTTTGAGCAGAACATCATACTGCTTTCCGTCCAGATCAAGAAGTAACTGGCTGCCCTTTAAGCATTCCTTGCGGATCCGCTCAGCTTCCTTCTTTTCAATCTGCAGCGGGATAGAACCGTCAATCGACTTGCCGAAAAGGTTGCCGACTGTAAATCCCTCACGTCTCAATGCTTTTGGCTTGGTTTCCATGTCTCTCTTTTGTACTTTTAAAGTATTCATTTGACTTTTCCTCCTCCATACAAGTGATAACAGGGATAATTTTTTTTGATTCTGACTCTGTTATAGCACTTGATTTGGCAGTCGTCAATAAGCAGAATTGTTAGAAGTATAAACAATTTATAAATTGCAAATGCGATTTGAGACAATTGGAGAATGGAGAGGAAAATGTATAAACGGAACGCATGGCCGGAAATAAAAGCTACAAAAGTGCAGATAGTTCTGCTATAATTGGGTTTGTCGGCGCAAAAAATCCGGGGGTGGAGAGGAAAAGCGGCGGGTTCATGGGGACTGTGGCGGAAAGAGTGGCGAAAAGTGCGCCGGGAGGTGATTTGGAATGAAATGGATGATAGCTTCTGACATTCACGGGTCGGAATATTATTGCAAAGAGATTTTGAAGGCGTTTGAGAGAGAGCAGGCCGGACGGCTGCTGCTTTTGGGGGATCTGCTGTATCACGGTCCCAGGAATGATCTGCCCAGGGACTATGCTCCGAAGGCGGTGATCGAACTGCTGAACCGGGAGAAGGAGCATATTTTATGCGTGAGAGGGAATTGTGATGCGGATGTGGATCAGATGGTGCTCCAAT
>CAYPSH010000278.1:0-2772 GCA_964413445.1 uncultured Acetatifactor sp. | reverse complement strand
GACGCCTCGTGGAGGGACTTGAAAATTTTCCCGTATATGTGGACAGCCCGCTTTCGGTGGAAGCGACGGACATATTTCGGGAGAACAGGTGGGAGTGCTTTGACGAGGAGGCCATGGAGCTCGTGCGGGAGGGGATCAATCCCATTGCCTTTTCCGGCCTGAAGCTTGCCGTCACCAGTGAGGAGTCAAAGGAGATCAACTTCAACGACACGCCCAAGGTGATCATATCCGCCTCCGGCATGTGCGAAGCAGGCCGTATCAGGCATCATTTAAAGCATAACCTGTGGCGGGAGGAGTGTACCATCCTTTTTGTCGGCTATCAGGCGGTGGGAACACTGGGAAGGAGCCTTGTGGAGGGCGCGGACGAGGTCAGGCTTTTCGGCGAGCCGATTCAGGTGCGGGCAAAGATCATGCAGCTTGCGGGCATGAGCGGGCACGCGGACAAGAACGGGCTGACAGAGTGGATAACAGGCTTCGGGGAGAAGCCCCGCAGGGTGTTTGTGGTGCATGGTGAGGACAGTGTGTGCACTTCCTTTGCGGAGTACCTGAAGGTGGAACATGGCCTGAGGGCCTGCGCACCCTACAGCGGCACGGTATTTAATCTGCTCAGCGGAAAATTTGAGTATGAGGCAGAGCCTGTCCCGGCAAAGAAGACGGTGAAGCCTGCAGCTTCCGGCGGCGTGTTCGCAAGGCTTTTGGCTGCGGCGCAGCGGCTGCTTGCCCTGGTGCAGAAGAGCACCGGGCTTGCCAACAAGGACATGGCGAAGTTTGCCGACCAGATCAACTCCCTGTGCGACAAGTGGCAGTAGGATATCTGCGTGCCATAACAGGTGTGATATAAAACATTACAGACATAGAAAGGGTATGCCGTTTGGCGGCATGAGAGAAAAGATGGGAAAAATATTGATCCAGGGAGAGACGACTCCCGATCCGATCAGCCTGATCGGAAGGGAGGCAGGTGTCTGCTGGGGCGCTGACATCACAGACAAAGAGAAAAATTACAAGCGGGGAATGGACTGCCTGACCTCCGGACACGGCAGAACCTGGGAGTATCCCCAGGTATATATGATCCTGGACGGGTATTCCGCCAGAGTTATCCGGGAATTCTACACGCATATCGGAGGCGGCCCCACCAGGCTCCAGGCATCCACCAGATACATCAATTACCAGAAGGGCTTTCCCTATGTCGTTCCGCCAAAGATCGCGGCAGACGAGGAGGCGGAGGCCATTTACAGACATGCGATGGACGAAATCCTGACAGCCATGCAGAAGCTGGAGGCAAAAGAACTTCCAAGGGAGGATGTGGGGATGCTGCTCCCGCTTGGAATGGAGACGAAGGTGGTGTTTCGGACAAACCTGCGGAATCTGATCGACATGGCTCACCAGAGAATGTGTACCAGAGCCTACTGGGAGTACAGGCAGCTGATGAATGACATGGTGCGGGCCCTGGCAGACTACTCGGAGGAGTGGAAATATTTAACGGAAGTTTATTTTGTGCCGAAATGTGAGGTCACAGGCTTCTGCACAGAGAAAAAGTGCTGCGGCAGGAAACCGAAGAAACCCTGAGCGGCAGAAGGCGAGGTAATCCTATGAACATCATTGTGGCTGTGGACGAGCATTGGGCCATCGGAAATAAGGGCAGGCTCCTGGTGAGCATCCCGAATGATCACAAGCATTTCAGGGAGGAGACCACGGGCAAGGTCGTGGTGCTTGGCAGGAAGACTCTGCAGACCTTTCCCCAGGGAAGACCTCTCGAAAACAGGATAAATATTATTTTGTCCAAAGATAAAGATTATTCCGTGAAGGGCGCCGTGGCGGTCCACTCTGTGGAGGAGCTTCTGGAGGAGTTAAATAAGTATCCGTCCGGGGACGTCTACATCATCGGCGGCGAGAGCGTCTATCGGCAGCTGCTTCCCTACTGTGACACGGTCCATGTGACAAAGATCGAACACGCCTACGAGGCGGACACCTACTTTCCTGACCTGGATCAGGACCCGGACTGGGAAATCACGGCGGAGAGCGACGAACAGATCTACTTTGACCTTCCCTATACCTTCTTAAGATACGAGAGAAAGGAAAGTCCGTATTGACTTTTACGGATAAAAGTAGAATAATATTTTTTGATCAGAGTTTTTTGGAAAATCGCAAATATTACAATTTCAGGAAAGAAGGCTTACCATGGAAAAGAAGAATATCGACTGGAGCAATCTTGGTTTCGGATATGTGCAGACAGATAAGCGCTACGTATCCAATTTTAAAAAAGGAGCATGGGATGAGGGCGTCCTGACAGAGGATGCAAACATTGTCCTGAATGAGTGTGCGGGTGTCCTGCAGTATGCGCAGACTGTCTTTGAGGGCCTGAAGGCATACACGACAGAGGACGGACACATCGTCACGTTCCGCCCCGACTTAAACGCAGAGCGCCTGGAGTCCTCCGCAAAGCGGCTCGAGATGCCTGTCTTCCCGAAGGAGCGCTTCCTGGATGCCGTTACAAAGACCGTAGCTGCCAACGCTGCATTCGTGCCTCCTTACGGCAGCGGCGCCACTCTCTATATTCGTCCCTACATGTTTGGCTCAAACCCTGTCATCGGAGTAAAGCCTGCCGACGAATATCAGTTCAGGATTTTCTGTACTCCTGTAGGCCCTTACTTCAAGGGCGGCGCAAAGCCCCTGACCATCCGTGTCAGCGATTTTGACCGTGCGGCGCCTCATGGAACCGGAAATATCAAAGCAGGATTAAACTATGCTATGAGCCTGCATGCCATTGTGACT
>CAYPSH010000277.1:0-2783 GCA_964413445.1 uncultured Acetatifactor sp. | reverse complement strand
TAAATTAAGGTTTTTTTCGTCTCCACATGATCATGGCATCCTCTGTGGGCTTCTCATAAAAATTCGGACGGATGCCCTCGGACACAAAGCCACACTTCTCGTAAACGTGAATGGCAGGTGCATTGCCAACGCGCACCTCCAGGGTATAAGCCTCGACACCCAGGGTATCCCCCAGGGCGAACAGCTCCTCTAAAAGCCGCTGTGCCACTCCCTTGCCCCGGCAGCTTTCTTCCACAACCACGTTGTCGATATTTGCCTCCCCGAAGCTGTCTGTAAATCCGGCGCAGCCCACAACCTTCCCTTCTGTCTCTGCCACCACATAGCAGCAGTAGGAGCGTGTCAAAAGGTCTGCAAAATCCCTTGCGGACCAGGGCATGGAAAAGGAAGCTTCCTCGATCCGTGCCAGCTGCTCCACATCACTTTCCTGTAATCTTCTCACTGTAATCTGCATGGCCTATATCTCACGATTTTTTTCTTCCTGCTCTCTCTCCGCCTGACTTTTTCTGAGGTATTCCGGCTGATGTGCTGCGGCGTCTACTTTCCTTCCCTGTGCAAAATAAACCGCCCCAAGGGAGGCAATGCTTGCAGCTCTCTGCCTGTTGTTTCCGGCAGGCGCCAGGGTGAAGGGCACCTCGATCTTCTCCCGTATGGTTTCCAGATAAACCGGCACCCCGTCCCCCAGAAAGATCACCTCTCTGCCCAGTGCATTCAGACTCTCTGTCATATCACGAATGTCGATCGGTGCCTGGGGAAGAAGATTCTTCATCAAAAAACTTTCCCCCTGCCTTATAAATTCATAGGCTGCCGTGTAAACCTGATTTCTTCTGGCATCCATCAAAGGACAGACGACACGGTCTGTACCGCAGAGGTTCCAGGCAAGCCCTTCCAGCGTCGGCACCTCCACCAGGGGCTTTTTCAGGGCAAGTCCCAGCCCTTTTGCCGTAGCTGAGCCGATGCGCAGCCCCGTGAACGATCCGGGACCGGATGAAATCGCAATGGCATCCAGGCTGTTCAAATCCAGTTCTATCATGTTTCGCAGTTCATCCAGCATGGGAAGCAGCGTCTGGGAATGGGTCTTTTTATAGTCGGTGGTGTACTCCGCCAAAAGCACCTCGTCCTCGACCACTGCTACGCTTGCTACCAGTCCTGAACTGTCCAAACCAAGTATCTTCATATGAAAGCTTTTTCCTTCCGATCTGTTATCAGATTTTTTCTGTATCAGACCTCTTCTATAGTAATATTTCGGTAATCGAACCCTTTTTGGTAATCCTTTTCGATGGTAATCCTCCGATAGTGCTCCGGAAGGATTTCTTCTATTAAATTGGCCCACTCGATCAGGCTGACTCCGCAGCCGTAGAAGCAGTCCTCGTATCCGATTTCTTCCATCTCCTCCACATCGCCGATGCGGTACACATCAAAATGGTAAAAGGGCAGTCTGCCCTCCTCGTAAATCTGCACAATGGTAAAAGTGGGGCTGTTCACCGTCTCGCCGATGCCGAGTCCTTTTGCAAACCCCTGCGTAAACACGGTCTTTCCGACACCCAGATCGCCGATCAGCGTATAGACCTGCCCGGGCTCTGCCGCCTCGCCCAACAGCTTTCCGAGTTCCGCCGTCTCCTCCGGGGAACATACCTCCACACAGGTCTTTCCCTCTCTGTCCAGTTTTTTTAATATTTCCGTTATATTCATCCTGTAAAATCTGCTTTCTGTCACTGTCTGATCTTTACCTTCGCAGGCGGCATATGGGTGGAGATCATCTCGATGACTGCCACCTTGTTTTCCTCAATCTGCTTTCTGGGAAAGATCGTGGCATTGATCGGTGAAGTGTAGAGAATAATGCTTCTTCCGGTGGAGACCGCCTTGTGCATTTCCTCCCACTTATACTGCACTGAGTCACCGTTCTGGGAGATGGTCAGTCCCTCGTCGTCCAACAGGTAGTGCAGAGGCTGTTGAAAGCTGGGGTTCATCAGCACCTGCTTTTTGCTGCGAAGGAATAAGGTGCAGGGCAGGTAAAGCAGAATGATCAGCCCGAAGATAAGATAGAGCCACTGTCCTGTGCCGAAGGCAAACAGGATAAGCAGGGCACCGCAGCAGCTCCCGATGATCCCGGAGGCGCTGTTGTAGGAATGTCTCAACATGTAATCATAAAGGTCTGCACTTTCAATTTTCACATCAAGTTCCAGCATATTCCTTCCGCTCCTTCTATTTTGAAAAAGCACCTACATTGTAGGTGCTTCTCATTCAACTGCTATCCAGATTTTACTCTAATCAGGTGCAAATTGCAAGCATTAGTGCTGTACATTTGTATTTTGCATCTTTTTCTCAAATGCAGCTTTCATATGTTTTTCCAGAACCGGTATCAGCTTATGATCAAAGTTCTCCCTGACACAGGGATCCTTTCCGAACAGCAGCGTGTACTCTTTTTCCGGTGTGCAGGCAGGCCATTCGGGAACCGCATCATTTTTGGGTATGCCGGTCCTCGCAAACGACATCTCCGAGTCAAACATCATTTTTTCAACCCGCTCCGTGACCCCTTTCTCCTGCGTGTAGGGAATCATGTTTGTATTGTGGAAGAAATAAGGGATGTCCGCACAGTGCCAGGGAGTGCGGCCGCCGTCCACAGGCATGTCAAGGTTAAAGAAATAGGCCCATGTCTTATCGTTGCACGCGCTTCTCTTCTTCAGATACGCAATCTCCGGTTCGCGGAACATAAAGTCAAGTGTCAGGATATCCACAGGATTCCTCTCCGGATACGCTTCTTTGAACAGCGGGATCAGTTCTGC
>CAYPSH010000276.1:1513-2784 GCA_964413445.1 uncultured Acetatifactor sp. | reverse complement strand
AGATGGATGAAGGGCTGGATACGGGCGATATGCTCTACAAAAAGGAGATCGCCATTGCGCCGGAGGATGATTATGAGACTCTGCACGACAAGCTCATGGCTCTGGGCGGAGAGGCCATCTTGGAGGCGCTTCCCCTTCTGGAACAGGGAAAGCTGGTGCCAGAGAAGCAGGATGATTCTTTAAGCTGCTATGCCTCTCTGATCAAAAAGAGCATGGGAGAGCTGGACTTTACAAAGCCTGCCGTTTCGCTTGACCGGCTGATCAGAGGGCTGACGCCCTGGCCCAGCGCCTACACTTATCTGAACGGGAAGCAATTGAAAATCTGGAAGGCAGAGCCTGTGACGGGGGAAGATCTTGCGGCGTTGTCTGCGGAAGCAGAGAATGCGGGCGGGGTGCAGCCCGGAACCATCCTGAAGGTGGAGAAGGCAGCGCTTCTTGTGAGCTGCGGAGAGGGCGCGCTGAAAATTATGGAGCTGCAGCTTGAGGGGAAAAAGAGGATGACAGCCAGAGATTTTCTGCTGGGTGTCAAATGCAAGCCGGGGGAAAAACTTGGATGATGTATTACTACTATGATTTTACCTATATTCTTGTACTGATCGGCATGGTGCTCTGCCTGATGGCAAGCGCCCATGTGAAAAGCACCATGAGCCGCTACCACAGAACCCGCAATTACACGGGGATAACGGGAGCGGAGGCGGCGAGACGTATCCTGAACAACGAGGGGCTGTACAATGTGCAGATAGAATGCCTGAGCGCGGATGAGGGAGATCACTACGATCCGAAGTCTGACACAGTGCGCCTGTCCTACAGCAACTATAATCAGGCGACAGTGACGGCGGTGGGCGTGGCCGCCCATGAGTGCGGGCATGCCATCCAGCACGCAAAGGGCTACGCGCCCTTAAGCTTTCGGACAGCGCTGGTGCCGGTGGTCAACATCGGAAGCAGGCTGGGCATCCCCCTGATCCTGATCGGAGTGCTGCTCTCCTGGAACAATGTGCTGATCCAGATCGGCATCTGGGCGTTCTCCCTGTCTGTCCTTTTTCAGCTGGCAACCCTGCCTGTGGAGTTCAACGCCTCCGCCAGAGCAGTAAAGAAGGTAGAGCAGTACGGGCTTCTGACGCAGGAGGAGACAGCGGGCTGTAAAAAGGTGCTTTCCGCAGCGGCCCTGACCTATGTGGCGGCAGCGGCATCCTCAGCCTTACAGCTTCTGCGGCTGATCCTGCTGTTCGGCGGAAACCGCAGAAGGAGAGACTAACCCTCCGGCGGATGCG
>CAYPSH010000276.1:0-1413 GCA_964413445.1 uncultured Acetatifactor sp. | reverse complement strand
AGCGAGGAGGAGACCGTAGATGTCGGAGAGCTCGAGAGAGATTATTTTGGATGTGCTCCTTACCATGGAGCGTGAAAGAGAATATTCCAGCAGGCTTCTGAAGGCTGTGCTGGATAAATATGATTATCTGGAGGTAAGGGAGAAGGCCTTTATCAAGCGGGTGACGGAGGGAACGGTGGAGAGACAGATAGAGCTGGACTACTATCTGGATCACTTTTCCAAGGTGCCTGTGAGAAAGATGAAGCCTCTGATCCGCTGCCTTCTTCGCATGAGCGTCTATCAGCTCTTGTATCTGGATACGGTGCCGGACAGCGCTGTCTGCAACGAGGCATGCAAGCTGGCTGTGAAGAGAAAATTTCAGAATCTCAAGGGCTTTGTAAACGGAGTCCTGAGAAATATCGCAAGAAACAGGGATGCGCTCCCCAAGCCCTCAAGGGAGAAGGAGCCTCTGGCATATCTGTCAGTCACCTATTCCATGCCTGAGTGGATCGTCTCAAGGTGGCTTTCTGAGTACGGGACTGAAATCACGGAGAAAATGCTGGAGAGCCTGCTTCAGATCCATCCGGTCTCCCTGCGCTTTGCGGGAAGGCTTTCGGAAGAGGAAAAGAAAGGCTGTCTTGAAAAGATTGCCGCCGCGGGAGCCAAGTGGGAGAGGAGTCCTTATCTTTCCGGCCTGTACACCCTGACGGGATGCGCCGGCGTGGGAAGCTTACCCGGCTTTTCGGAGGGAGCGTTTACCGTTCAGGATGCAAGCTCCTGCCTGGCGGTGGAGGCCGCGGCGGTGAAGGAAAGTGACCTTGTGCTGGATGTGTGCGCCGCTCCGGGCGGAAAGAGTATGTTCTCGGCGGAAAAGGCAGGGAAGGTCCTTGCGAGGGATGTCTCGGAGGAGAAGGTTTCCCTGATCCTGGAGAATGCGGAGAGAATGAATCTGTCCAATCTGCAGACCCAGGTGCAGGACGCCACGGTACCGGTGCCTGAGAGCCGGGAGACTGCGGATGTGCTGCTTTTGGATGTGCCCTGCTCCGGGCTTGGCGTCATGGGTAAAAAACGGGATATCAAATACCATGTGACGGAAGAAAGCATGGAGAGCCTGACGGAACTGCAGAAGAGGATCGTGCAGACCTGCTGGGAGTATGTAAAGCCCGGCGGAACTCTGGTCTACAGCACCTGCACCATCAACACCAGGGAAAATGAGGAGATGGTGCGGTTTATTTTGCGGGAGCTCCCCTTTGAGCCGCTCCCTCTGCGGGAGGTGCTTCCGGCAAGGGTCCTGGAGGAGAAGGAGAAGCTTGAGGCGGACCGGGAGAGGTGCGGGCATCCGTCCTCCGTGCCCCTGGAGCGGGCAGCGGCGGACTGCTGTATCCAGCTCCTCCCCGGCTACATGGACACGGACGGATTCTTTATCGCACGGTT
>CAYPSH010000275.1:0-2813 GCA_964413445.1 uncultured Acetatifactor sp. | reverse complement strand
GGTCGGTTGCGACCATGATCAGTCTGTCCCCGTTGTCATAAATCTCTCTTACCTTTCCCTCTTTGATGGGCTTAAGTTCCTGTACACTCATACTGTCTTCTCCTTTTTGTCCTGTACTTTAGCTTATTGTATCACTTCAGGCTGCGTCCCGACTTCTGCAGCGATTCTGTCTTTTTTCAGTTCCGCGATCCGCAGCTCACCCTGCACATTTCAGCTGCGTCTCAATTTTTTCGGCGATCCTTCCCTTTACCAGCTCCGCGATCTGGGGCGTGCTCATCCCGTTGTATTCCTCAAAAGGAATGGGCTCAAGAAAATGTACCTGGGTGGTCACCTTTCTCAGGGAATTCTCCCCAAAGGGCTTGTAGGAATCAATGAGGGCCACCGGCACGATAGGCACCTTCGCCTTTGTGGCACACTTGAAGGCTCCCGGCAGAAAATCCTGCAGGTCGTTGCGGTTGTGGTCGTAGCCGCCCTCCGGGAAGATGATATATCTCCTGCCTTCCTTCACTTCCTCGATGATCTCCAGCACTGTCTTCATCTGGCTCTTCATGTTGGTCTTGTCCAGACGCTTCCCCTTCAAAAGATCGATGAAGGGGTCCACGATCGGGAGCTTCGACCGGTAATAATCCATGACGATGGTGCAGGGCTTGTCGTGGGCGTACATGATCCCCAGGGTGTCAAACTTGCCCTGATGGTTGGAATACATGACGTAGCCTCCCTCTTTCGGCAAAAGTTCCTGCCCGTAGCACTTCGTCTTTATCCTGCCGTGGCGCATGACGATGCGGATACACTTCTGCGCCATGCGGTAGCGCCTTTCCTCCTGAAAACTTCCGTAAAATTTTTCTATCAAACGTGCCTTGCCGGTATAATATAAGATAAACGGCAGCGAAAGCACCACAACGTAGCATAATCTCAACATGATCTCACCTTTTTACTCCCGTCCGTCCCAGCAGTAGGTGCAAAGCTTCTCCCTGTCGATGCCCACAGAGGCGATCATGTCATCCAGCCTGTGATAGCGGAGGCTGGTGAAATTCAGCTGTCTGCCGATGCGGTCAACCATCTCTGCGTATTCCGGGGTGTCCGGGTCCACGTAATTCTTTAAGTCGATCTCTCTCCCCTCCTGCTCCATCTCCTTCAAAACCCTTCTGGCGATCAGCTCCATCTCCGAGGAAGAGCGGGAAAAATTCAGGTATTTGCAGCCAAACATAAGGGGCGGGCAGGCAGGTCTGATGTGAACCTCCTTCGCCCCCGCCTGATAGAGAAACTCCGTGGTCTCCCTCAGCTGGGTGCCCCTGACGATAGAATCATCGATCAAAAGCAGGCTCTTGTTCTCGATCAGCTCCCGCACCGGGATCAGCTTCATCTTTGCGATCAGATTCCTCTGGGTCTGGATGGTCGGCATGAAAGACCTGGGCCAGGTGGGCGTGTACTTGATGAACGGGCGGGAGAAGGGGATCCCCGACCGGTTGGCATAGCCGATGGCGTGGGCGGTGCCGGAGTCCGGCACCCCGGCCACGATATCCGGCTTCACATTGTCCCTGTCCGCCAGCTTCGCGCCGCAGTTGTACCGCATCTGCTCCACGCTGATACCCTCGTAGGACGAGGAGGGATAACCGTAGTATATCCACAAAAAGGTACATATCTTCATCTCTTTGCCGGGCTGTACCAGCGTTCTTACACCCTCCGGGGTCACCACGGCAATCTCGCCGGGGCCGAGCTCCCTGTCGGCGGTGTAACCCAGGTTCAGGTAGGCAAAGCTCTCAAAGGAGACGCAGTAGGCGCCGTCCTTTTTCCCCACGGAGACTGGTGTCCGGCCAAGCCTGTCCCTTGCGGCATAGATGCCCTTTGGCGTCATGATCAGAATGGTCATGGAGCCCTCGATCACCTCCTGGGCATAGCGGATGCCCTCCACCAGATTGTCCTTCTGGTTGACGATGGCCGCCACAAGCTCCGTGGCATTGATATCGCCGCCGCTCATCTCCAGGAAATGGGAATGGCCTTTGGAAAACAATTCCTGTATCAGCCTGTCCGAATTGTTGATCTTTCCCACGGTGGCGATGGCATAGGTGCCGTGATGGGAACGCACCATCAGCGGCTGCGGCTCGAAGTCCGAGATACAGCCGATCCCCAGATTGCCGTGCATCTCGTTTACGTCCTTGTCAAACTTGGTGCGGAAAGGGGCATTCTCAATATTGTGGATAGCCCTGTTGTACCCTTCCTCCCTGTCATAGACTGCCATTCCGGCGCGCCTTGTCCCCAGATGGGAATGATAGTCCGTCCCGAAGAACAGATCAAACACACAGTCCTCTTTTGCCGCTACTCCGAAAAAACCACCCATAATTTCATACCTTTCATTCCATTAAACTGCACACTTCATTACTTGCCCGGAGCCATTCACGATCCGCTTCACCGCAGGCGCTACACGTTGATCTCAGCCTTTACGCCGAGCAGCTCCTTATTCTCCTCCAGCACGGGGCGGATGACCTTCTTTAAGAAGGCGTCAACCTGCTCTTTGGAGCGGCCTACATACCTGGCGGGATCCATTGTCTTTTGCAGATCCTCCAGGGACATGTTGAAAGCGGGGTCTGCCGCGATCAGCTCCAGCAGATTGTTCTCTTTTCCCTCTTCCTTCACATTGCGCCCGGCCTCCATGGAGAGCTCCCTGATGCGCTCATGCAGCTCCTGGCGGTTGCCGCCTGCCTTCACCGCATCCATCATGATATTTTCCGTGGCCATGAAGGGCAGCTCGCTCATCAGTCTCTTCTCGATGACCTTCGGATAAACCACCAGACCGTCCACCACGTTCAGGCACA
>CAYPSH010000274.1:0-2835 GCA_964413445.1 uncultured Acetatifactor sp. | reverse complement strand
ACCTCAGAGACGGAGAAAGATATGGGAACCATTGTCAGGAGGAAGGCTCGCAGCATCATGCGTCCCTATCTTATTTTTTCTGTCCTGGATCTGATCTTAGAGTTCGTGTGCGCCCGGTGGCTCGGGACTGTGGACTGGGCGGTCTTTAAAGAGCATCTGTTTGCCGCGGTCTGTCTCTCCGGCATCTCGGTATTCTGGTTTTTGCCGGCACTGTTCTTCGGTGAACTTTTAATGATCGGGATCCGGAAAAAAACCTCAGGAGCTGTCTGCGCAGCGGCGGTTGTGGCTCTGGCGGCGGCAGCTTATCTTGCGCTCATGGGAGAAAACAGGCTGTATGCAGCCTTTTCGGAGACCGGCTGGATGCCTTATCTTCACCTCTTCTTAAATGCGCTGATCCGCGTGCCCTTCGCGGCTGCCTTTGTGGCGGCAGGGTACGCCGCCTGCCCCCTTCTGAAAAAAATGTCGGTCCGGACCTGGCAGAACCTGGCAGCAGGGATCCTCTGCATGGCGGTGACATTTGCGGTGAGCCGGTTAAACGGGATAACGGATATGAATTATATGGTATACAATAATATCCTGCTCTACCTGGTGACTTCCCTGTGCGGTTCTTTCGGCATTATCTTCCTCAGCAGATGGCTGGAGAGATGGTGCGGGACTGCGCCGCTTAAGGCGCTCATCTATTACGGAAAAAATTCTCTGGTCGTCATGATGACCCACGCGCCTTTTTACATCATGTATCTGGCGGCAAGATTCACCTACGGGGTAAACAACCACATTGTTCCCCTGGGACAGTTTCCGCTGTGTGCCATGATGGTCTGCGTTGTTCTGGTCATAGAGATACCGGTCTGTGAACTGATCAACAGATATTTTCCTTTTCTGATCGGAAAATCAAAAATCTGAAAAGCTGCTGGAATAAAACTTGAAAACCGGTCAATACTAACCTCGGAAGAAAAAGAAGGAGGTTACGGATATGACCGGTATTTCTGAACTTGATTTACAAAATCTGCGTCATCTGATCGGCGGCTATGACACCACCCACTGTAAGATGCAGGAGTATGCAAAGGAAGCGACTGACACACAGATCAGGCAGTTCTTTGAAAAGGGCGCCCAATCTGCCATGGACAACAAGCAGCAGCTCATGCAATTTCTGCAGTGATGGCTGTCTGCCCGGCGGGTGCAGAACGGCCCGGACGGCAAAAGAGGGAAGAAAAGAATCAGGGAAGAGAGGAAAGAAATATGCAGCTGCAGGAGAAGACTATGGTGGCGGATACGCTTGCCGGAATCAACGGAGAACTGATCCGCTATGCGGAAATGATCGCCCAGTCCGAGAACAAGGAGTTAAAGCAGACATTAAAGCAGTTCCGCAATGCCTGTGAGCAGTCACAGGAGGAGCTCTATGATCTGGCCAGGGAGAAGTCCTACTATGTGCCCGCCAGCAAGGCAACAGAGGAAGAGGTCAGGCATGTAAAGAGCCTGTTCACACAGGGAACGCTTTAAAAATGGCCGGGCCATCCGCCAAATGTGGATGGCCTTTTCCCTGGCCGGACAGTGTCTTTTTTCGCGGAGAAGGGAATAAGATAGAACAACAGAATTCGCAAGGTGCGTGATGTTGTGTTAAATGCAATCTGGGCAGTGATGATACTGCTTGCAGTCGTGTATGCCGCCTTCACAGGGAATTTGAGCCAGGTGACCGAAGCGGCGCTGGACTCCGCCGGGGAGGCGGTGTCGCTGTGCATCACCATGGCGGGTGTGGTGGCACTGTGGATGGGGTTGATGGAAATCGCAGGTCAGGCGGGACTGATCCGGAAAATGACGCAGGCGATCAGTCCTTTTCTGACCTTTATGTTTCCGGAGATTCCCAAAGACCACCCTGCCAGACAATACATAGCCACAAATATCATCGCAAACATCCTGGGGCTCGGCTGGGCATGCACACCGGCGGGCCTGAAAGCCATGGAGGAACTGGCAAATCTGGAGGCGGAGCGGGGAACCCCCGGGTATGCGGAGAAATCAGGCAAGGTGAGGGAGAGGACTGAGGAAGACGTTGGTATCAGGGGAAAACAGCTATCCTTAGACCGGGGCGGAAAGAGTGGGCAGCTGCGGCAGGACAGAGCTGCCAGCAATGAGATGTGCAACTTTCTGATCCTGAATATCTCCTCGCTTCAGCTGATCCCCGTCAATATGATCGCCTACCGCAGCCAGTACGGAAGCACAGACCCCACAGCCGTGATCGCCCCCGCCATTGCGGCGACGCTTTTCAGTACATTGACGGCTGTCCTGTTTTGCAAGTATAAGAGCAGGAGGACAGCGCGATGAATGTACTTACACATCTGTCGGATATCCTGATCCCGCTGCTCATCTTCTTCATTGTGGGCTACGGCTATGTGTCGAAGGTGAAGGTGTATGAGAGCTTTTTGAAGGGGGCCGGGGACGGACTGAAAATTGTGGTGGATATCATGCCTACACTCATCGGGCTTCTGGTGGCGGTGGGAATGCTCAGGGCATCCGGATTCTTTGAACTGTTCGGAAAGCTGTTCTCCCCCTTTACCGAAAGGCTGGGACTTCCGGCGGCAATGCTCCCGCTGCTGGTTGTGAAGCTTTTCTCCTCCTCGGCGGCGACGGGACTGGTCCTGGATCTCTTCAAAACCTACGGGCCGGACTCCTACGTGGGCTTTCTGACTTCCATTCTCATGAGCTGTACAGAGACGGTATTTTACACCATGAGCGTCTATTTCCTCGCGGCAAAGGTGACGAAGACCCG
This sequence comes from uncultured Acetatifactor sp., assembly GCA_964413445.1. GTDB lineage: Bacteria > Bacillota > Clostridia > Lachnospirales > Lachnospiraceae > Acetatifactor. Next base: position 74 of record CAYPSH010000274.1, on the reverse strand, counting down.
CTACACCCTGGCGGGGGCGCTCCTCGCAACGCTCGCCGGAACCGTGGCAAGTGTGGTGCTGGCCGGTATGCATT
>CAYPSH010000273.1:0-2836 GCA_964413445.1 uncultured Acetatifactor sp. | reverse complement strand
ACGATCTCTTTTGCGGTCTTCGGCTTGTTCATGGTATAAATGTGCACATCGTTGACCCCGTTCTCCTGCAGATCGCGGATCTGGCGGATGGCGTAGTCGATACCGGCCTTGCGCATCTCCTCAGGGTTCTCCCCGTAGGTGGCGATCAGATCCGCCAGAGCCTTGGGAATGCTGGAACCGGCGAGGGTGATGGTCGTGCCGATCTGCTTTGCGGATGTGATCGGCATGATCCCTGCGCAGATGGGAACGGTGATTCCCTTTTTGGCTGCCTTTTCCAGAAAGCTGTAGTAGAAGTCGTTGTCAAAAAACAGCTGACTGATGAGGAACTCTGCGCCTGCATCCTGCTTTTTCCTCAGATTGTTCAGGTCGGATTCCATGCTGAAGGCTTCAAAGTGCTTCTCGGGGTAGCAGGCACCTGCTATATGCAGGCCGGTATTTGCCTTCAAAAACTGCATCATATCGCTGGCGTGTGCAAAGTCGCGCGCCTCAAACTGTTCGTCCGTCATATCCTTCGGACGGTCACCGCGAAGCGCCAGCACATGACTGACATTGTGCTCCTCTAAGGCGGCACAGACCTCCAAAAGCTGTTCCTGTCTGCTGCCCACGCAGGTCACATGGGCCATGGCATCAATTTTTAAGGTATTCTGGATATAGGAAGCAATCTCGACCGTCTTTTTGCTGCGGCTGCCGCCTGCTCCATAGGTGACGCTGATGAAGTCAGGGGAGAGGGCACCGAGGGCATCCAGCATTTCAAATGCCGCGTCGAATTCTCCGTCCTTTTTCGGGGGAAATATCTCAAATGATACCGTCCGCTTGTTTTCAAACATATCTTTCAGCATTTCGTTTTCCTCTTTGTTAATATTTTCGTTTGAAATCCGATGATATGATTCACGAGACATAGATCAAAAACACTTTTGGCTCCTGTATCATACAATTTTCTTGATTTTGAAACAGGAATATCGTAACATGAAAGGGAAGTGATTTCAAGAAAAAGATAGCATTATGCCTGTTTACAGCAACGGAAAGGTATGGGTAAAATATGGAACAACAAGGATTTCAGGGAACCGGTGAATATGTGGCGAGCGAGGAGCTGATGGCCAGCGTCAATATTGCCATCGCATTGAAGAAGCCGCTTTTGATCAAGGGAGAGCCCGGCACAGGAAAGACCATGCTGGCTGAGGCTGTCGCCAAGGCGCTGGGAAAGAAGCTGATCATCTGGAACATCAAGTCAACCACCAAGGCGCAGGAGGGATTGTATGTCTATGATACCATTCAGCGTCTCTACGACGGACAGTTCGGCGAGGAGGGCGTAAACGATATCGCCCGCTACATCAAGCTCGGAAAGCTGGGCGAGGCTTTCGACAGCGAGGAGCAGGTGGTGCTTCTGATCGACGAGATTGACAAGGCGGATCTGGAGTTCCCCAACGACCTTTTGTGGGAGCTCGATCAGATGGAATTTTATATCAACGAGACGAAGCGGACAGTCAGGGCAAAGCAGCGCCCCATTGTCATCATCACCTCCAATGCGGAGAAGGAGCTGCCGGATGCATTTCTGCGCCGCTGCATTTTCCATTATATTGATTTCCCGGACAAAGAGCTGATGGAGGAGATCGTCAGGGTGCATTATCCCAATGTGGAGGAGAATCTGCTGAAGAATGCCATGGAGGTATTCTACAATATCAGAGCCATCCGTGACATTCGGAAAAAGCCCAGTACCTCTGAGCTGATCGACTGGATCAATGCTCTGCAGATCGGAGGGATCCCGGCGGAAAAGATCAAGAAGTCGCTTCCCTTTATCGGCGTGGTTGTAAAAAAGGACGAGGATCTGGAGCTTGTGAGACAGAATCCCATCCAGTGACAAGCGTCTGCGGAATGGAGTGACTATGTTTATAAAATTTTTTGAGGCTCTCAGGGAGAAGGGACTGCCCGTGACGCTGGGAGAGTGGCTTAATCTGCAGGAGGCTCTTGACAAAGGGCTCTGCGGAAGCTCTCTGACGCAGTTCTACTATGTGGCGCGTATGATCCTTGTAAAGAGCGAGACGGATTTTGACAAATATGACATGGCTTTTGAGGAGTGCTTCAAACCGGCCCAAAAGGAGACTGAGGTCGGCAAGGAGATGCTTCGCTGGCTGGATAAATCGGATATGCTGGAGCTTGCCCATGAGGAGGCCAGAGCCCACCTGAATCAGATGGAGGACATCCAGGTGGACAAGGAGCAGGTGGAGGAAACCTTCAAGCAGCGCCTGAGAGACCAGAACGAGGAGCACAACGGCGGCAGTTTCTGGATCGGCACCATGGGAAAGACCTCTTTCGGCAATATGGGCGGCAACGTGGGCGGCGTCCGCGTGGGAGGCCAGACTGGCTATCAGTCTGCCTTTTCTGTGGTTGGGGCAAGAAAGTACCGAGATTTCAGAGACGACAGGGTTTTGGACAACAGACAGTTCCAACTGGCTTTCCGGAAGCTGCGCCAGTTTTCCTCAAGGCTTGACATACCGGAGACAGAGCTTGACATTGACGGCACGGTTGACAAGACCTGCAACAACGGCGGCTGCCTGCAGATTGTCATGCAGAAGCCCAGGAAGAATGCGGTTAAGCTGCTTCTTCTGATGGACTCCGGGGGAACCATGATCCCGTTTTCCAGTCTTTTGAACGATCTGTTCCAGGCAGTCCATAAGTCGAACCACTACAAGGATGTGAAGACCTACTATTTCCACAACTGTATTTACAGCAAGCTCTACAAGACGCCGGAGTGTGAGAATGGGGACTGGATCGATACCGAGTGGATGTTTCGGAATGTGGACAGCGATTACAAGGTGATCATTGTGGGCGATGCGGC
>CAYPSH010000272.1:0-2887 GCA_964413445.1 uncultured Acetatifactor sp. | reverse complement strand
TTAGCCATTGACCCCGCAAAGGATGTAGACGGCTTTCACCCTGTGAATGTGGGCAATTTAAGCATCGGCCGTCCGGGGTTTGTGTCCTGTACGCCTGCCGGCATCATCCAGCTACTGAAGCGCTCCGGCGTCGGGATAGAGGGAAAGGAGTGCGTGGTGTTAGGCAGGAGCAATATCGTTGGCAAGCCTATGGCAATGCTGCTCCTTCGGGAAAACGGCACTGTGACCGTGTGCCATTCCCGCACGAAAAACTTAAAGGAGATCACGCGCCGTGCGGATATCCTGGTGGTCGCCCTCGGCAAGCCGAAATTCATCGATGCTGGCTATGTGAAGGAGGGGGCTGTCGTGATCGATGTGGGTATCCACAGAAATGAGTCGGGCAAGCTCTGCGGGGATGTGGACTTTGAGAGTGTGGCGCCCCACACATCGGCGATCACGCCCGTGCCCGGCGGCGTGGGCCCCATGACCATCGCCATGCTGATGTGGAATTGCGTGAATGCGGTACAATGATAACATTTATGCGGTTTGTACTTTAGAAAAAACTTGCAAACCATGCATTCTATGGTACAATGAGGGGGACAATTGAATAATGAGAGGAAAGTTCAATTCGAAGAGGAGAAGAACAGGTTATGAAGAAAGGTTTTCGTTTATTTTTCATGGCACTTCTGACAATGGCTGTACTGGGCGGATGCGGCTCAGATGGCACAGGAGAGTCTTCGGAGGATGATTCCTCTAAGGAGTATGTCGAAGAGCAGACGACGGAGAAGGACGCCGGGCAGACGAATGAGACGGATGCGGGTCCGGTATACGGCGGCTCTGTGGTTGTAGGCATACAGCAGGATATTGACAGTCTTGACCCTCATAAAGCAACGGCGGCAGGAACTAAGGAAATTTTGTTTAATATTTTTGAAGGCTTGGTGAAGCCCGATGAAAACGGCAACTTGATCTGCGCGGTGGCGAGCGATTATGAAATCTCAGAGGATGGTCTGGTTTACACCTTCACCTTGAGAGATAACGTAAAGTTCCACAACGGCGATGTTGTGACATGTGAGGATGTGAAGTACTCTCTGGAGAGAGCCTGCGGTCTGTTGGACGGCACCCCGCTGATTTCGGCATTGAAATCGATCGAGTCCGTGGATATATTGGATGATAAGACGGTTCAGGTGACAGTGAGTGCAGCCAACACAGAGTTGATCTACAGCTTTGTGGCAGCGATCATCCCCGCGGGAAGCGGTGAGGATGAGGAGGCGGACCCCATTGGCACAGGACCGTTTTCTTTTGTCTCCTACACGCCCCAGGAGGGTATCGTAGTGGCAAAGAATGAGGATTACTGGCAGGAGGGGCTTCCCTATCTCGACCAGGTGACCTTCAAGATCGTCAACAGCGCAGACACGGCTCTTCTGGAGCTGCAGGGCGGAAGTATCGATCTTTATTCCTACCTGACCGATTCGCAGGCGCAGGAGTTAAAGGACACCTTCCAGGTGGTCTCCTCCCCCTCCAATGTGGTGCAGGCGCTGTTCCTGAACAATGCCGAGAAGCCTCTGGACGACGTGAGGGTGCGTCAGGCAATCTGCTATGCCCTGGACAAGGATCTGGTAAATGATTTCGTGTCGGGGGGCAACGGAACGCTGATCAGCTCCGCCATGCTGCCGACGCTGAAGGACAATTATGTGGACTTGAACGACATGTACGGCACGGCGGCTAATGTAGAGAAGGCGAAGGAGCTTTTGGCGGATGCCGGGTATGCGGACGGCTTTGACCTTGAGATCGCCATCCCCTCCAACTATGAGTTCCACATGCAGACCGGCGAGGTTGTGGCAGAGCAGCTTAAAGCTGTGGGCATCAATGCCACCATCAAGGCGGTGGAGTGGAGCACCTGGCTGGATGAGGTCTACAACGGCAGGCAGTATCAGGCGACCATCAGCGGCATCACCTGCGACATGACGCCGGGATATCTGCTCAACAGATTCCAGACAGACTCCGCAAAGAACTTCGTCAACTTCTCAAACGCAGAGTATGACGAGGTTTATGCCGCTTCACAGGCGACAACGGACGCAGCCGAGAAGATCAGTCTTTACGGCAAGCTCCAGGAAATCCTCTGTGAGGAGGCGGGCAGTGCCTTTATCCAGGTGCCTGCCAACACGACCGCGATCAGCAAGAGCCTCGCGGGCTATAAGTTCTACCCTGTCTATGTGCAGGATATGAGCACAGTATATTTTGTAAACTAGTGATATCAGGAAAGAAAGGAGGTGCAGCCGGTGAAATATTTTATAAAAAAAATTGTAACTCTCATTATGACATTGTTCCTGGTTTCCGTGGCTGCCTTCCTCGCTTTCCAGATCATCCCGGGAGATGTGGTCACATCCATCCTGGGAACCGAGGCAACTCCCGAGAGGGAGGAACAGCTTCGGGAAGAACTGGGTTTGGATCAACCTCCTATGGTGCGGTATTTTAACTGGATAGGCGATGTGATGCACGGAGATTTCGGCGTCAGCTACCGCTACTCCAAGAACATGAACGAGATGATGCCCGTAAAGGAACTGATCGGGGATAAGCTTCCCGTGACGCTGTGGCTGGCAGCCCTTTCGCTGGTGCTGATCGTTCTGGTGTCCATCCCCCTGGGGGTACTCTGGGCGAGATGCGCGGACAGCTCTCCCGGGTCTTTCGGACACTTGCTGGATGGATGTCTGGGCGTTGTCACCCAGACGACTATGGCAATCCCCTCCTTTTTCCTGGGGATTCTTGTGACCTACCTGTTCGGTATCGCACTGAAAATTTTTACCCCCGGAGGTTATGTGAGCTATAAGGAGAGCTTTTCCGGCTTCCTTGGCTACCTGTTGTTCCCGGCGTTGTCCATCGCCCTGCCGAAAATTGCAATGACGGCAAG
>CAYPSH010000271.1:1268-2899 GCA_964413445.1 uncultured Acetatifactor sp. | reverse complement strand
AAGATTTCCGCCCTGGTTGCAAAGCCTGCGCTCTGGGATATCGAGGCCCCTCAGTGCTACAGACTGCGGGTGGAGCTCTGCAGAAGCAGGACCGGGGAAGGGTTTGACAGGCGGGAGGTGACAGTGGGCTTTCGCACCTTAACCTTCACTACGGACAGGGGCTTTTTCCTGAACGGCCGTCATGTGAAGCTTCACGGTATGTGCGAGCATCACGATCTGGGCTGTCTGGGAGCCGCGTTCCACGCGCCCGCCATGGAGCGGAAGCTCAGGATGTTAAGGAGCATGGGCTGCAACGCCATCCGCACCAGCCATAATCCGCCGGACCCGGCACTTATGGATATGGCGGACCGGATGGGGTTCCTTGTGGTGGATGAGGCTTTCGACATGTGGGAGAGGGCGAAGACGGAATATGATTACGCCCGTTTTTTCAAAGAGTGGCACGAGAGGGATGTGCGAAGCTGGGTCCGCAGGGACAGAAACCACCCTTCCCTGCTCATGTGGTCCATCGGAAATGAAATCTATGACACCCATGCGGACGAGAGAGGACAGGAGATCACAAGGGAATTGTATCGCTGTGTCAGGGAGCATGACCCGAAGGAGAATGCGCCTGTCACCATCGGTTCCAATTACATGCCCTGGGAGAATGCCAGAAAGTGTGCGGACATTCTGAAGGTGGCAGGCTACAACTACGGCGAGAACTACTATGCAGAGCAGCATAAGGAGCACCCGGACTGGGTGATATACGGCAGCGAGACTGCCTCCCTGGTACAGAGCCGGGGTATCTACAAATTCCCGCTGGAGCAGCAGCTTTTGTCCGATGAGGATGAGCAGTGTTCCTCCCTCGGCAATTCCACTACCAGCTGGGGCGCCAGAAGCTGGGAGAAGTGTATCACGGACGATCGGGACGCGCAATTTTGCATGGGGCAGTTTGCATGGACGGGCTTTGACTATATCGGCGAGCCCACGCCCTATCACACAAAAAACAGCTATTTCGGGCAGATCGACACGGCGGGCTTTCCCAAGGATGCCTATTATGTGTTCCGGGCAGAGTGGACGGATGCGGAGAAATCTCCCATGGTGCATCTGTTCCCCTTCTGGGATTTCAACCCGGGGCAGCAGGTCGATCTGCGCGCCTGCACCAACGGGGCAGCGGTGGAACTGTTCTTAAACGGAAGGTCTCTGGGGCTTCAGAAAATTGACCATAAATCCGGTCTTAAGCTTCTGGCGGACTGGAAGGTGGCCTATGAGCCCGGAGAGATCACAGCGGTTGCCTACGATGGGGAGGGGCGCGAGATTGCAAGAGACACGCACTTTTCCTTCGGCGACAGCAAAAAAATCGTTCTTTCCGCAGAGCGGACGACCTTAAGGGCGGACGGGGAGGATATGTGCTTTGTCACAGTGGAGACCCTGGACGCATCGGGGCATCCGGTGGAGAATGCGTCGGATTACGTGAAGGTAAGCCTTTCCGGCCCCGGGCGTATCCTGGGGATGGACAACGGCGACAGCACGGATTACGACCAATATAAGACTACAGTGCGAAAGCTTTTTTCCGGAAAGCTTCTGGTGGTTGTGGGGAGCACATTTGAGCCGGGAGAGATATGCCTGACTGTGGAGGGCAGGGGGCTTGAGAG
>CAYPSH010000271.1:0-1168 GCA_964413445.1 uncultured Acetatifactor sp. | reverse complement strand
CTGCATATCCGGAAAGGATTCCCATCCGCAAGCTGGAGCTGACGGCTCCGGAGGGCACTTCCCTGGACGGGGACAGAAAAGAATTCACGGTGGAAGCCCGCCTTTTCCCGGAGAACACCACGGACGGGGAGCTTGTCTGGAAGGTGGTCAATGCGGCGGGGATCGACATAGGCTTTGCGGCGGTTGCACCGGTCCTTAAAGTCGGGGAGGCCGGGGACAGGAGACGGGCGAAGGTGACGGCCTTCGGCGACGGCGATTTTTATGTGCGCTGCGAAGCCTGTTCCGACGGAAAGGTCCGGCTCATCTCCCAGCTGGAAGCCTGTGCGCAGGGGCTTGGAAAGAGCCTGACGGACCCTTATCGGTTTGTGTCCGCAGGTCTCTGCAGCGGAACCATCGGCGATGTCACAAACGGAAACGAGAAGGGGATCGCCACTGCCAGGGACGGCGAGAGCGGCGTGATCTTTGAGAACCTGGACTTCGGAGAGTTCGGTTCGGATGAGGTGACCCTGCCTGTGTTTGCCCTGTCGGATGACGACCATGAGATCGAGCTGTGGCTGGGCAGAGCCCATGAGGAGGGCAGTCGGCTGCTCGACACCCTGCACTATCAAAAGCCCTCCCGCTGGAATGAGTACCAGGAGGAAACCTACAGGCTGCCGGAAAGACTGAAGGGCATTGTGACCATCAGCTTTGTGATGCGGGCAAAGGTGCATCTGAAGGGCTTTTCCTTCCGCAGGCTGAACAAGGCGTTTGAGACGCTCTCCGGAGCGGATGCCGACAGGGTTTACGGCGACAGCTTCAGAATAGAAGGAAAGGCCGTCCTGGGAATCGGCAACAATGTCACGCTGGAGTACGGCGGTATGGACTTCGGGGAAGAAGGCGCGGGCCGGGTGGAGATCTGCGGCTTTACAGCACTTCGGACGAACACGATCCACCTGCTTTTCACCGGGGAGGACGGCGTGACACACAACAGGATCGTGGAATTTCAGGGGGAAGAGGACAAGGGCATCAACATGCAGACTTTTTCCTTTGAGCCCTTCACCGGCAAGGGAAAGCTGGAAGTCCTCTTCCTTCCCGGCAGCAGCTTTGATTTTGTTTCAATCCGTTTCCTTTAATTGCATCCGGGAATTTTTTGTGATATGCTAAGCAGGTGACTGCGTATGATGTAATG
>CAYPSH010000270.1:0-2899 GCA_964413445.1 uncultured Acetatifactor sp. | reverse complement strand
TCTTCACCAGTATCTGCATCGGGCTTGCGCCGTCGATTCTCGCCGCCTCATCCAGGGACTCCGGCACACCCTTGAAGAAGTTGATCATCAGGATGACATTGAACACCGGCACTGCACCGGGCAGTACCAGCGCCCAGATCGTGTTGGTCAGATGCAGGTTCGACACTACCATGAACAGCGGGATGATACCGCCGGAAAACAGCATTGCGAAGATGACCAGCTTCATATAGACCTCACGTGCCGGAAAGCGCTTCTTGCTCTTGGAGAGCGGATACGCCATGGTCACTGTCAGGACCATATTGATCACAAGTCCCAGCACCACACGCTTTACGGAGATCCATGCGGAACGCCAGAACTGGGAGTCATCCAACAGCTTCTTGTAAGTGGTGACATTGAAATCCTTCGGCCACAGTCCAACCTCGTTTGCCGCAACCGCATCGCTCCCGCTGAAGGAGATCGCAAGCATGTTGAGCAGAGGGAGCAGACAGCTCAATGTGAAGATAAGGACAACCAGCCAGATGATGATCTTGGAGATCAGTTTCCCCGGTTTCATATTCTTTTTCATTCTGCCACCCCTCCTTAAAAGATTCCGCTGCCGGTCAGCTTCTTTGCAGCCTTGTTCGAACCCATGATCAGGATAAACCCGATGACGGACTTAAACAGGCCGACTGCGGTACCGATGCTGTACTGGCGCTCTACCATACCGATTCGGTATACATAGGTGTCAATGATGTCAGCGGTTTCATATACAACAGGATTGTACAGGTTGAATACCTGGTCGAAACCTGCGTTCAGGATATTTCCCAGATTCAGAGCCGTCATCAGGATGATGGTGGGCATCAGGCTGGGAAGCGTAATGTGCAGAGTCTGCTCAAAGCGGTTTGCGCCGTCGATGGAGGCCGCCTCATACAGACCGGAGTCAATGCTGGTCAGCGCCGCCAGATAAACTACGGAATTGTATCCGAACTCCTTCCACACATCTGTGAGCACGATCACCTTTCTAAACCAGTTGTTGTCCGCCAGGAACTGGATCTGGCTGCCTCCGAAGAAGGATATCACCGAGTTGATGGGACCGCTTAAGGAGAACATATTGGTCACAACTGTCGCCAGCACAACCCAGGACAGGAAGTGAGGCAGATAAACGAGCGTCTGGCAGGTCTTCTTGAAAATCTTGTTGGAGATCTCATTGAGCAGGATTGCAAACAATACCGGCACAATGATATTGAAGATCAGCTTTGAAAATGCGATCACCAGAGTGTTGACGAACACCTGGCGGCTGTCGGGCAGACTGAAGATAAACTTAAAGTTTTCCAGCCCCACCCATTTTGATCCGAAAATGCCCTTGGCGGGAACATAGTTCTCGAAGGCCATGATCGAGCCGAACAACGGTACAAAGGTAAACAAAATCAACATGATCATACCCGGGAGCAGCATCAGATGGAACATCCTTCTCTCCGCATGGGCATGACTCGCAGAATTAATCTTTCCTGCCATTTGCCCCTCCATTCTTTTTTATCTGCCGCAGACCAAAGCCTTGGCCCCGGCAGAGGGGTGTGCGGGCGCACGCCTTTATGCTGCTTCGCAGCGCAAATCCGGCGCAGGAGGCGCTTTCATCAGCGTTTCCCTTACGCGCGTTCTTTTACGCACTTTGCACAGCGTGCACCCGGCACGGGAGCAGTCGGCAAGGAAGACGCCTACTGCTCAATTTATATGTGACGTGTGAAGGTTAATTGCCTGAGGAGATTGCCTCATTTACTTCCTCGGTGATGATGTCACCGCCCGCGGAAGTCCAGCTGGCTACGAAATCATCAAAGGAGGACACATCCGCCTCGCCAACGATGATCTTGAGGACTGCCTGCTGCTCCAGCTTCTCTAAGGAAGCCCATCTTGTCTTCATGGTCTCAGTATTTTCAAAGTAGGCAGGTGTCAGGAAGTTTGCGGGCTCCTCTGTGAACTTGTTGATGGCAACCAGTCTGGACATGTACTGGGAGTAATCTGCGCTGTCCGCCTTCTGTCCTGCCGCCTCAGCCGCCAGGAATCTTTCCGCCGCCTCATAGTAGCTCTGCTCCTCTGTGGTCAGGGAGGATTCGTCCGCCTCGCCGTTCAACACAGCCTTTATGTCCGCAGTCATCAGCTCCGCATTGTTGCCGGGCTGTACCTCACAGTACAGAGGCCAGTTGAAGTATGCGATGGACTGGTTCTCCTTGATCTCCTTGGAGGCATCAGAGGTATCAGTCTTGGAATACTCGGAGTTTACGTTCACGATCTTCATGGCGATATCGGGATGTTCATAGCCCTTTCTCACTACCACAAAACCGGCATAGGACTTGGTGTTGATGGCATTGATCGCGCCGCTGTCGCCCACAGGTGCGCTCACATTGACCCACTCGGCATCCTTTGCGGAGTAGGAAGCGGTCTGGGAAGGATTGAAGGGTGACCACCAGGGACCGATGTAGGCGCCGCACTGTCCGCTGGAGATCAGTGCCACGATGTCATCTGTGGTCCTGGTTGCAAATTCCTTGTCGATCAGGCCGTCGGAATACCAGTCAGCCAACAGGCTTAAGGCATCCTTCATCTCGGGCTGCACGGAGCCGTACACTGCGCTGCCGTCGTCAGCAGTGATCCATACTTCCGGATATGCGTTAAAAGCAGTGAAGATATTGTCCACTGCAAAATGGTTGTTGGGATAGCCGCCGTATACAGTCTGCAGCATTGCAAGGCCGATGGTGTCATTCTGTCCGTTGCCGTCAGGGTCGTCTTCGATGAAAGCGCGGAGCACTTCCGCCATCTCATCCAGTGTCGAGGGCTCATCCAGCCCCAGATTATCCAGCCAGTCCTTGCGCAGCCACAGGAAATCCTGACCGTCGCTTAACTGTGTCTTGGGGATTGCCATGATCTT
>CAYPSH010000269.1:0-2907 GCA_964413445.1 uncultured Acetatifactor sp. | reverse complement strand
AAGACATCTCCCAGAACCAGATTGGCACTTTTCCTGCCCACGCCCGGCAGCTTTAAAAGCTCCTCCATACTGTCCGGGACCTTACTGCCGTACTCGTCCCGAAGCATGCGCATGCAGGCGCTGATATCCCTCGCCTTGCTGTTTCCCAGACCGCAGGGATGCACGATTTTTTCTATCTCCTCCACGGGTGCCTCCGCCAGGGCATTTACATCCGGGTATTTTTCATACAGCTTCTCCACCACCACATTGACTCTTGCATCGGTGCACTGTGCCGCAAGGCGCACGCTTACCAGCAGTTTCCACGCCTGGTCATAGTCAAGCGTACAGTTTGTCTCCGGATATTCTTTTTTCAGCCTCTCTATGATCTCAAGTGCCCGCTGCTTTTTTGTCATGTCCGATCATCTCATCCTTTCCGTATCCCGCATCTTCTCATTTGTGGTAAGGCTCTCCGCTGATGATCCGAAAGCACCGGTAAATCTGCTCCAGAAGGATCACCCTCATAAGCTGGTGGGGGAAGGTCATGTCAGAAAAGCTCAGGGCCAGATCCGAGCGCTTTCTGACCGAATCGGCCAGTCCCAGAGAGCCGCCGATGACAAATGCAATATGGCTGGTTCCGCTGACTCTCAGCTTCTCCAGCCACCGTGCCATTTGTTCGGAGGATTGCTTTTTCCCCTCTATCTCAAGGGTGCAGACAAACATATCCTCCTTCAGCTTTTCCAGGATACGCTGTCCTTCCCTTTCTTTGATCTGTTCCACAAGCGCTTCGCCCGCACCGTCCGGTGTCTTTTCGTCCGCAACCTCCAGGATCTCCAGCCTGCAATACCTGCCAAGACGCTTTTCATACTCTGCCAGAGCATCCCGGTAAAATTTTTCCTTAACCCTGCCCACGCAGACAACAGTAATCCTCATGTATTTCCTCTCATATCTCAGATGCCCGGTCTCTTGTCTCTCCTCAGGATTCCGAATCGAAAATTTCCTTGTAGACGAAGTCATCTATAAACTGCTCCAAAAAGCCCTGATCCAGATTGACAAACTGATGGTTCAGCTTGTCTTTGATGTAGGAAAACCGTTTAAAATAAAGGATTTCCTCCGACTCCCCCTCTGCGTTCAGCGCCTCGTCCACCGCCTGCGCACTTAAGTTTTCCCTGCACCATTCGATCAGGGTACTCCTTAAAGTGTTCTCAGACTCTGCCTTTTTATCAAAAAGCCTGGCATTTTTGATGGACATGACACCGGCCACCAGAAAAAGGATAAAAATAGCTCCCATGACGCCGTAAAACAGATACTGGTTGCCAAATTTCACAGGCAGTACGCCCGTCACACCCAGAATTTCAAAAACGATGCCAAGTGTGCCGATGATCAGGAGGATCCAGCCGGAGGAACGGTTATCGCTTGCCCTCTGGGAGCTGTCCACATAGGGAAGGCTGATCGCCGGCTCCTCTGCGTCTGTCTCCCCGGATGCATCATCCGGGAGAGGCTCTGCCGTCTCACCGCTTTCTTCCCCAGAAAGCTTTTGCAGCTGTTCCATCAGCTTCTCCTGCGTACTGACATCATAGCCCTGCTGATAAAGTGCTCTCCGCAATTTCTCCAGTTCTTCGGCATCAACTTCCTCCGAATCCTCCTCCGGCTCCTCCACAAGAGGGGTCCCGCAGTCTGCGCAGACTGTGAATCCCTCTCTGTACTCACTTTTGCATTTCGGACACCATGGCATCGTATTTTCCCTTCTTTCTCTAAAGCGTGTATGGATAAAGCTGTACGCATTTGTACCCGTCAGTTGTCTATTTTCCGCTCAGATATTCGTCAATTCCCTTTGCGGCAGCCTTGCCTGCACCCATTGCAAGAATGACTGTCGCAGCGCCCGTCACGGCATCTCCTCCGGCGTAAACGCCTTCCTTGGTGGTCTGTCCGTTCTCCTCCTGAGCCACGATACATTTCCACTTGTTTGTCTCAAGCCCTTCGGTGGTGGATGAGATCAGGGGATTGGGAGATGTGCCCAGCGCCATGATGACCGTATCCAGCTCCATCAAAAACTCGGAGTCCGGAATCTCTACAGGGCGGCGGCGTCCGGAGGCATCCGGCTCACCCAGCTCCATCCTGATACATTTCATGCCGGTCACCCAGCCCTTTTCATCCGCAAGGATTTCCGTGGGATTTGTCAAAAGGTCAAAGATGATGCCCTCTTCTTTTGCGTGATGCACCTCCTCCACTCTGGCAGGAAGCTCCTCCTCACTTCTGCGGTACACGATGTGGACCTCAGCGCCGAGACGCAGGGCAGTTCTTGCGGCATCCATGGCAACATTTCCTCCGCCCACCACGGCAACCTTTTTGCTCTTCATGATCGGCGTGTTGGAATTTTCATCAAAGGCCTTCATCAGATTGCTTCTGGTCAGATACTCGTTGGCGGAGAACACACCGTTGGAGTTTTCCCCGGGGATACCCATAAACTTCGGCAGTCCTGCACCGGAACCGATAAATACGGCTGAGAAGCCCTCCTCATGGAGCAGTTCGTCAATGGTGACTGCTTTTCCCACCACCACATTTGTCTCAATCTTTACACCGAGTGCCTTTACATTCTCGATCTCCTTCGCCACAACGTCCTTCTTCGGCAGACGGAACTCAGGGATACCGTATACGAGCACACCGCCGGGCTCGTGAAGCGCCTCGAAAATTGTCACCTCATATCCCTTTCTCGCCAGATCTCCGGCACAGGTAAGTCCTGCCGGGCCGGAACCGATGACGGCAACCTTTTTGCCCTTCTTCTCGGCTGCTCCCTGAGGCTTCACTCCGTTTTCTCTGGCCCAGTCAGCCACAAATCTCTCCAGCTTTCCGATGGAGATGGGATCGCCCTTGATACCGCGGATACACTTTCCCTCACACTGGCTCTCCTGAGGGCAGACACGGCCGCAG
>CAYPSH010000268.1:0-2938 GCA_964413445.1 uncultured Acetatifactor sp. | reverse complement strand
TATGCCGGACCGGGAAGCATTTGAAGAAGCAAAACAGAAGATCATAGGGGTTGACAGGCAGCGTCTCGGGATTGGGACTTTGTCGGAGAAGACGGTTCATGCGATTTTAAAAAATTATTATGAGCCGGATGAGGACAGGCAGGAGATTCCGATTGAAAATTATGTGGCGGACATCTATGCAGACGGGGAGATCATTGAAATCCAGACAAGGCAGTTTAATAAGATGAGGGAGAAGCTGAGCGCCTTTCTCCCGCAGTATCCTGTGACGATCGTCTATCCGATCCCCAGGGAAAAATGGGTCATTTGGATAGATGAGGAGACCGGGGCCTTAAGCAAGCCGAGAAAGTCTCCCCTGAAGGGGAGTGCCTACACGGTTTTTCCGGAGCTGTATAAGATCAAGATGTTTTTGAAGGATCCAAATCTCAGAATCAGACTGGCTTTGATGGATATGGAGGAATACAAGCTGTTAAACGGCTGGAGCAGGGACAAAAAGAAGGGTGCCAGCCGCTATGACAGGATACCGCTTGCGCTTGTGGAGGAAGTGGAAATCAGCTGTCCGGAGGATTACATGCAGTTTGTGCCCTATGAGCTGGAGGGGGAGTTTTCCTCCCGGGAATTTGCAAAAGCGGCACATATTCCGGTGGAGCTTGCTCAGACAGTCTTAAATATCCTCTATCACATGCAGACAGTGACAAGGGTCGGAAAAAAAGGAAACCAGTATCTGTACGAAGTTCTGGAAAAGTGAGGATCAATCCTCTTCTTCGGTCTTTGCCGCCAGGGGAAGGGAAAAGATAAATTCGCTGCCCACGCCCTCGGTGCTGATCACATTGATATGTTCGTTGTGGCTGTTAATGATTTCCTTTACAATGGAAAGTCCCAGACCTGTGCCCTTTTTGTCCTTTCCTCTGGAAAGATCCGATTTATAAAAACGGTCCCAGATCAGCTTTAAGTCGTCCTTCGGGATACCGATGCCGGTATCCTTCACGGAGATGAAAAGCTTATTTTTTTTCAGGGAGGTCTCAATCTTGATACAGGAGTTGTGGTGGCTGAACTTGATGGCGTTGTCGATCAGATTGTAGAGCACCTGCTGTATCTTTTCCATATCGGCATTCACATACATCTCATCCCCGGTCAGCACAAGTTCGATGGCAATCGTCTTTTTCAGACAGGTTCCCTCGAAAGAAGCGGCGGTATTGCGGATAACACGGTTGATCTCAAAGTCAGTCCTGTCAAGCAGCATGCCCCTGGTATTCAGATTGTTTAAGGTGAGAAGGCTGTTTGTCAGCTTGGTCAGCCGCTCAGTCTCATTCAGGACAATGTTCAGGTATTTTTCATGCATTTCGGGCGGAATGGTGCCGTCCAGCATGGCTTCCAGATAACCTCTTATGGAGGTCAGCGGGGAGCGGAAGTCGTGGGAGACATTTGCCACAAACTTTTTCTGGTCGTCCTCTGAGCCCGCAATCTGGCTTGCCATATAGTTGAGACATGCAGCCAGATAACCGATCTCATCTTCACTATCCACCTGAAATTCATAGTGCATATTGCCGGAGGCATATTGCTCCGTGGCATAGGTGATCTTGCGGAGGGGCTTGTATACTATCTCCGTAAAGAAGATCAGGATGATCAGGGAGAGCAGGAACAGGATGGCGAGGGTGATATAGGAAATATTCAGGAGACTGTTGCAGGAAGACTGGATGTCCGCCATGTCACAGTGGATCACCACATATCCCTTCACCATATAGCTGGAAGTGATGGGGAAGAGGACACTGAGCATGTCAGTGTCAAAGCTTCCGA
This sequence comes from uncultured Acetatifactor sp., assembly GCA_964413445.1. GTDB lineage: Bacteria > Bacillota > Clostridia > Lachnospirales > Lachnospiraceae > Acetatifactor. The sequence continues at coordinate 1,144 of CAYPSH010000268.1, read as the reverse complement.
AGAAGTCCCCCACAGTGTAGTAGGAGCTGCCGGTGATGGTCGGGTCAAATTTTTCAATGATGACAACATCCTCCACGTTGAGAGGGGTATTTGTGTCAAGCACCAGTCTGCCGGAGGGATTGATGATGCGGATCGTGGAGCCTAAGTAGACAGACAGGGAATCCAGCTGGGTTTTGACTGTCTCAAGATCCGTTTCACTTGTGTAGAGACCGGCAGCATAGGTGTTGGCGATCAGGGAAGCCTCCTTGTAAAGGCTCTCCGCTTTTTCGCGGACCAGATGGTCTCTTGTCATGTTGGGGACAAAGGTTGTGACAATGATAAAACTGAAGACACCAAATATGAAATAAGCCAGTACAAATTTCAGATAGAGAGTCTTTTTCATCAGTTTCGCACCTCGAATTTATAACCGATCCCCCAGATTGTAGTGATCTTCCAGTTTGCGTGGTCCTTAATCTTTTCCCGAAGGCGTTTGATGTGAACGTCGACGGTTCTGGTGTCGCCCATATATTCATAGCCCCAGATCTGATCCAAAAGCTGCTCCCTGGTGAACACATGGTTCGGCGAGGAGGCGAGAAAATACAAGAGTTCCAGTTCCTTCGGAGGCATGTCCACGGGCTGGCCCATGTAGAGCACGGAATAATTCGTGAGGTTGATCGTCAGATCCGCATACTCCACACATTTGTCGTCTGTGTTTTCCGGCGCGGCATTCTGAGGCTTGTACCTTCTCAGCACTGCCTTTGTTCTTGCGACAAGCTCCTTGGAGTCGAAGGGTTTTTCAATGTAATCGTCGGCGCCCAACTCCAGACCGAGCACCTTATCGAAGACCTCTCCCTTGGCGGAAAGCATGATGACAGGTATGTCATATTTTGCCCGCACCTCTCTGCAGACCTGATATCCGTCTTTTCCGGGGAGCATGATGTCCAGAAGGATCAGGTTTGGAGAGAAGCTTTCCATGGCAGGCATAACGGATTCTCCGTCATTTACGATCAAAGTCTCAAAACATTCCTTGGTGAGGTAGAGGGAGATCAGCTCTGCAATATTGTTGTCATCATCCACAATTAAGATTTTCTGTTTGATTGCCATATAGGCCTCCTTGTTACTTGAAAGTTACAATTGTGACACCTGCGTCACCTTCCCCGTATTC
>CAYPSH010000267.1:0-2942 GCA_964413445.1 uncultured Acetatifactor sp. | reverse complement strand
CTCATCAACGCTTGCCTTTAACTGTTCTGCCTCGATCTCTTTGATAATATCACTCATAACGAGCCTCCTTCATTTATTGGATGTTCTTAATACAATCTGTAACAGAGGACCATCTTCTTTTTGCAACGTTCAAATCTTACCATACCAGAAAAGGAATTGCAAGGATTTTCTCAATTTTTATCTACTTTTATCTGCGAAATTTTGTCAAATAAACTGCAGCCACCACACAGGCTCGTCAGCCTTGTAAAATCCCATTTTTTCCTGCAGTCCGGCGGATACCGCATTATCGTTCATCACATGTCCGTAAGGTATCCACCCCTTCTCAATGCTGCGGTTGATACAATATGCCTCCAGGGACTGGGCTATCCCCTGTCTGCGGAAATCCTGTTCCACATAAAGCATTCCCATACTGCCCTCGCTGTGGGTGCCGATAAACCCGACCAGTCTTTCCCCCGCAAACGCGCCGTACATCACGCCTGCCTGAAGGCGCTGTTCAAGATATTCCGCGGTCTCATAATGATAATGGGTTTTCAGGTAATCCGCATGTTCCATGCCAAGCTGCCTGATCTCCCTGTACCTCACCGGAAGCGTTTCCCTGGCTGTATAGAGATATTGACTGCACTGTCCCCATATCTTCATATTTTGCGCAAGGAGCCAGTCCCTCACCGCGGGCTGACTCACAAAGATCCACTCCGTGCGCTCCGGGACCAGTTCAAACAGCCTTGCCGCAGCCTCTTCGCTCTCTGCAAGCAGCATGCAGGTTCTCCTGCTCTTTTCACTCACCAGGACATTGCCGCCCTTCCAGAAAAGGATATCCCCCTCCCCTCTGGCGAGCAGCTCCATAATGGGTATATTCTTTCTCTTCTCTTTAGAGAGAAGCCGGATCAGCTTCTGTTTTTCCTGATATTTTGCATATAAGTCGGGGCGGCGCGCAGCAGTCCGCTGCTCGGACTGCTCCAGCCGCCATTTTGTGATGCGGCTGTGGTTGCCGGAAAGCAAGACCTCCGGCACATGTTTTTCATGCCATATTTCCGGTCTGGAATACTGAGGATATTCCAGCAGATCGTTGTGAAAGCTCTCCGTCTCAGTGGAAGAATCATTGTTTAACACTCCCGGCACCAGTCTGGAGATGGCATCCACCATGACCATGGCGGCCAGTTCCCCGCCGGTCAACACATAGTCACCGATGGAAACGTAATCCGTCACGACTTCCTCCAGGACTCGCTCATCGATCCCCTCGTAATGTCCGCAGAGCAGGATGATGTCCTTCTCCCGGGCAAGCTCCTCTGCCAGCCTCTGATCAAACATCCTTCCCTGCGGCGTAACGTAAATGGACCTCACCGCCGCATCCCCCTCGCGTCTGCTCTCTATTTTCTCCGTCAGTGCCCTGTGGGCATCAAAAACAGGCTGCGCCTGCATCAGCATGCCTGCGCCGCCTCCGTATGTGTAGTCATCAACCTTGCCGTGTCTGTCCGTTGTATAATCCCGGATATTCACCGCCTCTATGCCGATCAGCCCGTTTTCGACCGCCCGGCCCAAAATGCTGGTATTGAGCCCCTTGAGAACCATCTCAGGGAAAAGAGTCATAATATGAAAATCCATCCGACCGTCTCTTTCCATCAAAGCTTATTTTTCGTCCAGAAGTCCGTCCAGGATGTGAATTTTTATATAGCCTGCCTCCACATCCACGGCGAGCACACACTGTCTGATCGCGGGAAGCAACAGTTCCCTGCCGTCATGCAGATCGATGACATACACATCATTGGCACCGGTCTCCATCACATCACGCAGCACTCCGATTTCGGATTCATCCTCATCCAAAACCTTCAGCCCCATCAGATCAGCGATAAAGTATTCGTTGCGCCCCAGGCGCACCGCATTCTCCCTTGCCACCAGAAGCGTGCTCTTTCTGTATTTTTCCACCTCGTTCAGGCTGTCGATCCCCTTAAATTTCAGGATGACAAGCTGCTTGAAAAACTTGACCCCCTCAATCTCCAGAGTGACACGTTCCTTTCCGTTGTCCACAAATACTTCCTTCAGCCGCTTAAACCGCCTTGCGTCGTCTGTGGTGGGGAACACCTTGACCTCACCGTTTACGCCGTGTGTAGAGGTGATGATTCCAATCTGAAAAAAATCTTCCATTCCCGATTCCTTTTGCTTTCCTGATTCGTAGATAAAGCAGGGAGGAACAATTGTCTGTCCCTCCCTGCACAGCAAACGCTTTCATCTGCGTCTTCCTAAATGATTTCAACATCCACCCTTTGGTTGTCTTTGGATGATGCAGCTTTCACAACAGCGCGGATCGCTTTCGCAATTCTGCCCTGTTTGCCGATAACCTTACCCATATCGGATGCAGCTACATGAAGTTCGATAACTGTATTTCTGCCTTCAGTTTTCTCGGTTACAACAACCTCGTCCGGATTGTCCACAAGTGCTTTCGCAACAACTTCAACTAATTCCTTCATAAGCCACCTCCAAAGATTCAAAGTTTATTTTTCGATACCGGCCGCCTTGAAGAGTTTGCCAACCTGCTCGGTGGGCTGAGCGCCGTTAGCCAGCCACTTCTTTGCCAGCTCCTCGTTGATCTTGAAAGTGCTGGGATCAGTGGTGGGATCGTAGGTACCGATCTCCTCGATAAATCTTCCGTCTCTGGGTGAACGGGAATCAGCCACGATGATTCTATAGTAAGGAGCCTTCTTCTGTCCCATTCTTCTCAATCTGATTTTTACTGCCATTGTTTTTTCCTCCATGCTTTCATGCTTAAATTACTGTTTCTCTATATGAATTGCCTGCCCTTAACGCAGCCAGATCCACCAAATTTATTTCCCTGCCGTATCGCTTACAGGGTGTTTAAAAGGGGAAGCCACCCTTTTTGCCCGGAAAACCTCCGAACATACCGCGGCCTCTCTTCCCGCCGCCTCCAAACTGCTTCATCATCTTCT
>CAYPSH010000266.1:0-2946 GCA_964413445.1 uncultured Acetatifactor sp. | reverse complement strand
CCGGGCTCGAGTCTTCCGATGAACCATAAACACTCCGAAACCTCGAAGCCCGATTACGGCTGAGGTATGGTTGGTTTATGCTAGAATGAGTGATCCATGATTTTACAGGCAGCACGGGAGGCGACAGTATGGTGATTCTGCAGGGAAAAAGTGTATACCGGGATATCTGCGAGGGCAGGCTCTTTTTTTATGAGGGAGCAGGCAGAGAGCCTGTGCGCCGTCCGGTGGAGGATACAGAGGCGGAGCTTGCAAGGTACCAGAAAGCCAGAGAGGACGCGGCCGCGCAGCTGGATGAGCTCTACGAGGAGAGCCGCAGGAGAGTGGGCGAAGCGAATGCCGCCATCTTTCAGATACAGAAAATGCTGCTGGAGGACGGAAAATACGTGACCTCCGTGCGGGAAATGGTAGAAAAACTGCATATGAACGTGGAATATGCGGTGAAGGTGACCGGGGACAATATAGCGCAGATGCTGTCCGGCGTGGAGGATGCCTATATCAGAGAGCGGGCGCAGGATATCAGGGACATTACCCGCAGGCTTCTGTCCGTGCTGGAGGGAAGCGGAGCCCAAAGGCCGTTCCCCGGGGAGCCCTTCCTCCTGGCGGCGGATGATCTGCTGCCCAGCGAGACGGTACAGCTTGACAGAAGAAAAGTGCTGGGCTTTGTGCTGCGGGGAGGGAGCGAAAATTCCCACACCGCTATTCTTGCGAGAAGTATGGGCGTGCCTGCGCTGATGAATCTGGGGGACGGGCTGTGCGGCGTCTATGACGGAAAGGAAGCGGTCCTGGACGGTATTTCCGGGCAGCTCTATATTGATCCCGACCAGGAGACAAAGCGCCGGATGGAGAAAAAAAAGCAGGACTCGGACAGACACAAAGCCCTCCTTGGAAAGCTGAAGGGCAAGGCGGATGTCACGAGATCGGGGCAGACCATGCGGGTGTTTGCAAATGCTGGCAATCTGTCGGATGTGGAGCAGGCGGTCGCAAACGATGCGGGGGGCATAGGACTGTTCCGCAGCGAGATGTTTTATCTGGAGGGCAGGGAGGAACCGACGGAGGAGGCGCTTTCCGCAGTCTACAGGCAGGTGCTGGAAAAGGCGGACGGCAGAGAGGTTGTCATCAGAACCTTCGACATCGGAGCCGATAAGCAGGCAGAGTGGCTTAAGATCGGGAAAGAGGAAAATCCCGCACTGGGACTGCGCGCCATCCGGCTGGGGCTGGTACAGAGGGAGCTTTTCCTGACCCAGCTGAAGGCGCTGTACAGAGCCGGATGCCACGGGAATCTGTCCGTCATGTATCCCATGATCACCTCGCCGGAAGAGCTGCGCAGGATCAGACAGCTGGAGGAGCAGGCGAGGGAGCAGCTGGAAAGGGAAGGCCTTCCATACGCCAAAAAAGTTCCCACGGGAATTATGATCGAGACCCCGGCAGCGGCGCTGCTCAGCGAAGAGTTGGCGAAGCAGGTGGATTTTTTCAGCGTGGGGACCAATGACCTGACGCAGTATACTCTGGCGCTGGACAGACAGAATCCGACATTAAAACAGTTTGACGACCCGGAGCACAGGGCGGTTTTGATGCTGGTGGAAATGGCGGCGAAGAGTGCCCATGAGGCAGGCATCAGAATCGGCATCTGCGGGGAACTGGCAGCCGACACTTCCCTGACGGAAACCTTTCTGAGGATGGGGATCGATGAGCTGAGTGTGGCGCCGCCCATGATCCTTGAGGTGCGAAAAAGAATCAGAGAATTATAGAATGTTTTATGGAATGCTGTAAAAGTACGCAGAGCGGAAAGGCTTTGCGTATTTTTTTGACGCAGAAAACAGAAACTTGCGGCGGGCTTTAGTTGAATCGCCGGACATTTTGTTTTTATAATAGAAAAGCACCAAATCAGACAATATGTAACGCAATATTGCACGGGCGGCGGAAAGGTATGGTATATATGGAACAATTAAACATTCAGACTGCGAAAGATAACGAGAAAATATACAAAATCCTGGGGGATCTGATGAATGGCAACAAGGAGTTTCAGATCATGATCACGGTGCCGTCCCAGAAGACCGAGGAGAAGAGACCGACGGCGCCGGAGGCAAAAAGCCCCGGGGTGCAGGAGAGGGATCTGGAGCAGGATGTGACGGATATGATCCACGAGATCGGTGTTCCTGCGCATATCAAGGGCTATCAGTATCTCAGGGAGGCAATCATGATGGCGGTGGAAGACCCGGGCATGATCAGCTCCATCACGAAGATCCTCTATCCCACCATCGCGAAGCGCTTTCAGACCACGCCGAGCCGTGTGGAGAGGGCGATCCGGCATGCCATAGAGGTGGCCTGGAGCAGGGGCAGGATGGAAACGCTGGACGGATTGTTCGGCTATACGGTGGACACGGGAAAGGGGAAACCCACAAACTCCGAGTTCATCGCCCTGATCGCCGACAGGATACGCCTCTCATACCGCAGGGAAAAATGAAAAGAAATACTTTCCACAAACCGGATATTGATGTATAATAAAGTAAACTTTTTATCAAATAGGTGGTGGAGGGTTGCCAATGAAAAAAATTTTGTTTGCAGCATCAGAAGGAGTTCCTTTTATCAAGACGGGCGGACTTGCCGATGTCGTGGGTTCCCTGCCGAAGTGTATTGACAAGCGTTATTTCGATGTCAGGGTCATTCTGCCGAAATACGTCTGTATGAAACAGGAAATGAAGGATAAATTACAATATGTCACTCATTTCTACATGGACTTTCACTGGAAGACAGAATATGTGGGGATTCTGTATGCCGAGGTGGAGGGGGTAAAGTATTATTTCGTTGACAATGAATATTTCTTCAGCGGGGAGAAGCCGTACAGCGACGATCCCAGATGGGAGATCGAGCGGTATGCTTACTTTTGCAAGGCTGTGCTCTCGATCCTTCCGGTGATCGATTTTCAGCCGGATGTGGTGCATTGCC
>CAYPSH010000265.1:0-2967 GCA_964413445.1 uncultured Acetatifactor sp. | reverse complement strand
GATCAGTCCCCGGATTCCTTTCTGTATACGCAAAGGGCATTCTCCATGTGCAGGGTGTCCATAAGCTCTCTGCCGCCGGGGGTGCGGCGGTAGAGCCTTATGGTGCCGACGCCCGCAGAGCCGGCCCAAAGGGGAAGAGAGGACTTTAAACCGTCGGGGTTCTCATACTGCAAATGCAGCATCTGCTCCTTGGTGCAGGAGCCGGAAATCTTTATGACAGCCTTTTGGTTCCTGGCGATAATGTGCCAGATAAAGCGCTTGTTGGTCTCCTTTGTCTCCAGCTTGCAGCGGGAGAGGACGAAAGGCTTCATGCCGAAGTCGAAGTCTTCTCCGGTGTAGGTCAGCTGGATCATCAGTTTTCTTCTCAGGGGGATAAATAAAAATCTGGGACAGCAGCCGTTCACCGCCAGAACAGAATGGCGGAGCACTTTGCCCGTGTGCTCGCTGGTGAGCTGTCCGCAGGACAATTGAATCCATGGTTTGTTGAAATCCCGTCCCCAGTGCTTGTCGGCGTAGCCGTTGCTGGTGTCGGGATTTACTTCGTATGTGACACCGTCCAGAGTGACGCTGCCTCTGAAAAAGCTTTTGATGCCTTCCCCGTGCCAGTAGCTGTCCAGGGCGTTCAGCGCCTGAAACAGAGGGCTTGCCAGGATGCCTGTGTGGCAGGAGACTGCCTTGTGTACCTCCACATTCCACTCCATCCTTCCGGCGTCACACATAAAGAAGCGATGGGATGCCTCCTCTTCTGTCACCTCCACCAGACCGCTGATCCGTTCCTCACTGTAAAAACAGTCCTCCACCTGAAGCACCAGGGGGCGGGGTGTGGCTTTCAGGGAGGAAATCGGATAGAAAGTGTGCAGCTGTTTGCCGCCCTGCCCCTGCGCATCTGGGAAGACGCCGGCCTTTACACAGACATAGGAAGGCTTCATGCCGCGTTTTTTGTAGTAGGGATGCTGCCCGAGAATGGGGAAATCTCCGCCCAGGGCCGGATTGATCACATAGAACTCAACAAAAAAAGTGCGGGACTCACCTGTGTCCGGATTGACACCCGAAAATGAGTGCCACCAACGGCAATAGCCTTTCCTGGCAAGTGTTCCCCGCAGCATATGTGCATTTCTCGTCAAATCTGACCGATTCATTTGTGTTTACCGCTTTCTACTAAAAGACGTCGGAGGGTTGCAACAACATTTCGTATTACTGAGACTAATTATACCACAATATATGGTACTTTACAAGCGATTGTGCGAAATATTATAGTAAATGCATGAATTATTGCGTTTACTATTGAAAAAACAGCAAAGTTGCGGTACGGTGAGTGTAGTTTGAGCAGCAAAGAAAGGAAAGAAGCGGGATGGATCAAAAAAATTTCAGCACACCTCTGGACTTAAAGCAGGTGAAAATTGAGGATGAATTCTGGGGCAGGGAGCAGGAACTGGTGCGCAGGGAGGTGATCCCCTATCAGTGGGAGGCCTTAAATGACAGAGTGGAGGGCGCTTCCCCCAGCTATTGTATGCGCAATTTCAAGGTGGCGGGCCGCCTGATGCGGGAGAAAGAAAGGCAGGGCGCAGCCTTTCAGGCACCCAGCTACACCTTCCGGGGCTTTGAGGCGCTGCCGGAGGACCCGGCAAATCCTGACCCGGACAAATTTTACGGCTTTGTGTTTCAGGACAGTGATTTTTCCAAGTGGATCGAGGCGGTGGGGTATTCCCTGACGAACCATCCGGATGCGGAGCTGGAAAGGACAGCGGATGAGGCCATCGACATTGTCTGTGCAGCCCAGGCGGAAAACGGCTATCTGGACACCTATTACATTATCAACGGCATGGACAGGATTTTCACCAACCTGCGGGACCATCATGAATTATACTGCTTCGGGCATCTGGTGGAGGGCGCAGTGTCCTACTGGCGCGCCACCGGCAAGGACAAGCTTCTTACGGCAGCGGAGCGCTATGCGGATTTTATTTTCTCAAAGTTCGGGCCGGAGGAGGGAAAGTGCAAGGGCTATCCGGGACATGAGATCGCGGAGATGGCGCTTGCGAAGCTCTACGAGCTGACCGGGGAAAAGAGATATCTGGAGCTCGCAGAATTTTTCCTGGACAGGAGAGGGACGAGACCCTATTACTTTGACATAGAGGATAAGGAGAGGGCGGAGCACGAGGGCAGACCCTACAAGGCGCCGGACCCCAAGGAGGAGCGCTTCGCCTATCATCAGGCGCATCTGCCCGTGAGAGAGCAGTCCGAGGCGGTGGGGCATTCCGTCCGGGCAGTCTATCTCTACAGCGGTATGGCGGATGTGGCAAGGCTGACCAGGGATGAGGAAATGTATGCCGCCTGCGAGAGGCTTTGGAACAGCATCACGGAGGAGAAACTCTACATCACCGGCGGCATCGGGGCAACCCACCTGGGGGAGGCCTTCTCCTACCCCTATGACCTGCCGAACGACACGGCCTACTCCGAGACCTGCGCCGCCATCGGGCTTGCTTTTTTTGCCAGAAGAATGCTGGAGATCAGGGCGGACCACCGGTACGGGGATGTGATGGAGCAGGCTCTGTACAACACTGTGCTGGCGGGCATGGCGCTGGACGGAAAGAGCTTCTTTTATGTAAACCCGCTGGAGGTGGATCCGGAGGGCTGCAAAAAGGATGAGAGGAAGCGCCATGTGAAGCCGGTGCGCCAGAAATGGTTCGGCTGCGCCTGCTGTCCTCCCAATATCGCAAGGATCGTCAGCTCCATCGGCGCTTATGTGTGCACGGCGAATGAGGACACGCTCTTCACCCATCTGTATGTGGGGGGCGCCCTGTCCTGCACGCTGAACGGAAAAAGGCTGGATGTGAAGACCCGGAGCGCCTTCCCCTGGGAGGGAGAGGTGAAGGTGACTTTGCACGCAGAGGAAACGGTGTCCGGGACACTGGCCTTCCGCATCCCCGGCTGGTGCAAAAATGCCGCCGCGGAGGTGACAAGAGGCGG
>CAYPSH010000264.1:0-2980 GCA_964413445.1 uncultured Acetatifactor sp. | reverse complement strand
ATGCCATATTGTAAAGGAAATAAGCGCCGTCCTCATCCTGTGTGTAAACGGTAGCTTTGTCATCCCACCAGGACTGCTTTGCCTGAACATAGGTCTCCACAACAACCTCGGTATCCAGGTCAGCCGCCACATACTCAGCGTAGGTCATAACGCCCTCAGACTTGACGTCTGCCGCAGCCTCGGTGTTTGTCCCGTCAGATGTGCTGCCGGACTGACCGCAGCCAGCAAAAGCCAGAACCATGGCCAGTGCCATTGATACAACTAATGTCTTTTTCATAAGTACTCCTCTTTTCTGAAAAAATTATTTTTATGGAAACAATGATATTATACCGTAAATATCTGAGAAATCAACCTGTTTTTCGTTTTCTGCGGTGTAAAAACTCCAAAATCACATACAGAAGGATCAGCACCCAGGTGATGCCGAGGGCGGACAGAAGGATCACGGAGGTGGCAGGCAGCTTCCCGAGATCCTGCTTCCCGGAGGCGGCGATGCTCGTCTGATCCAGCCGGTAGAGGCTGCTGACATCAGAGTAAAGCTTGTCCATGTAGGCCTCGTCCACGGTCTCCTTTCGCTTGACGGATTTTGTGACATTCTCGATCAGCTGCCCTGCGGCGTCCCTGAGGGAGGTGGAGCCGTTGAACACGGGAGTCACAAAGGTGTCGCCCACATGCTCAAGGAGGAGTTTGGAGGCCTGGATCTTCACCTCATAGTAGGTGCTGTTGTCCTCGCCGCTCCTTGAGAGATAGTCCTGATACTGTGCACTGTCCTGCGCCCTGGAGGTGACGGGCACATAGCCTTCCGTCTCCGCATAGGCAGTCTGGACATCGTTGGTCAGAAGATACTGGGCGAACAGCCAGCTTGCCAGCACCTCCTGGGAGTCGGACTTATTAAAGATGCAGACAGAGGGGCCCTGGGAGATCATCTGCGGATTCTCCGGGTCAAACTGAGGGATGGGCATGACCGCCGTCTCAAATTCCACCAGCGCATCCTCGCTGATGTCGGACAGAGGGGCATCCGTTCCCATCCAGGTGGCGCCTGCCGTGGAATCCACCGCAAAGATACACTGTCCCGCATTCAGAAAGTTGGCGGGATAGCTGGAAATCTTGAAGGTGGAAAAGGCGCCGGTCTGCGCGTGCTCTGCCACGGTGTAGAGAAGTTCTCTGGTAGTGTCGTTAAACAACAGGATCTCCCCCTCGGAGGTGGAGTAGCCTGCGCCCTTTTGCTTTAACATCTGGATCATCATATTGTCGGTGGACTTGTAGAGGAAGGGGATCATGACCTTCTGGCCGTTGATCAGATAATTGCCGTCCGCATCCTGGGCTGTCGCCGCCTCGGAAACCTCCCAGACAAAATCCCAGGTCAGGACATCCGGAAGGGTGTACCCAAGAGCCTCCACATAGGTCTTGTTCACATAGCAGGCTTCCGTGGAGCGCATGAAGGGAATGGCGTAATAGTGGTCCCCGATGGCGCATTCCTCCAGAAACTGGGGGATGATCTCCTCTCTTGAGAGAGAGTCAAACCTGACCTCACTTCCCCCCAGACCGTACTTTTCATCGGAAAACAACGTATCCAGAGGAACCACGGTGTTGCTGCCTGTCATATAGGTGGCGATGTGATCCGGGTAGGTGATGCACACGTTGGGTGTGGTACCTGTGAAAATATTGGTGATGACATCGTTGTAGATCCTGCTGTAATCCGTGTACAGGCGCAGATTCACTGTGATGTTGGGGTACAGCTCCTGAAAATCTTCAATTGCCTGTCTGTAAATTTCCGTCTGGGTCTTGTTGGTATCGTTCTTCGCCCAGAAGGTGATTTCATAGTTTTTTGTGGTGTCAAACTCTTCCGGAACCGTAAATTCCTGCATTCCCTTGGAGCCGTGGCAGCCGGTGAGCAGACATAAAAGCATGGTCATGACAAGAAGCAGGAGACATTTCTTTAAGAATTTTCTCATCCCTTGGTACCTCCTCTTGCAACGCCCGCCATGATCTTCCTGCGGAATACCAGAAACAATACGATCAGCGGCAGGGAGATGACCACCACGGCAGCCATCATGGCCGGGATGTTTTCCCGCCCGAAGCCGTTTTCACGGATTTCCTGAATGCCGTTGGACACGAGATAGTAATCGGGATCATCTGTGATCAGTCTCGGCCATACATAGGAGTTCCAGCACTCGATCACCTTTAAGATCACAATGGTGATGAGGGTGGGTTTGCAGATGGGGATCATGACCTTCCTGAGATATCTTAAGTCTGAGGTGCCGTCCACCTTGGCTGCATAGTAGAGCTCGTCCGGTACCTGGGCGAAATTTTCCCGCAGCAGATAAATATAGAACACGGAGGCGACGGAGGGCAGGATCAGACCCGTAAAGCTGTTCCGCAGTCCCAGGTTGGTGGCGGTGGTAAAGTTGGTGATGACGACCAGCTCATTCGGTATCATCATCAGAGAGAGAAACAGCGTAAAGGCGAGATTCTTTCCCCTAAACTCCAGCCTTGCGAAGGCGAAGGCTGCCAGGGTGGTCACCAACAGCATGAGGGCGGTTGTGATCACAGTGAAGATAAGCGTGTTCCAGAGGTATCGGCTTAAAGATACCGTGGTAAAGGCATCAAGATAATTCTGAAGTGTCGGCGAGGCGGCGTAAAACTTCGGAATGTATTCCGAGTTGTAGGAGCTGTAGCTTTTGAAGGAGGTGAGCACCATCCAGTAAAAAGGAAACAGCACCACCACAGCCCAGATAAAGAGAAACACATAGATCAGAGTGTTGCCCACTTTTCTGCGGACTGCCGCGCTTTTTTGGATTCTGTCATAATCAAGTCGGTTTTCCATTTTTTTTCTCCTTTTCCCAGGGCTACACGTAATGCACATGCTTTTTGCTCACCAGCAGATTGATGCAGGTGATGGTCAGAACGATGGCAAACAGAAGGATGGCTGCCGCCGATGCGTAGGAGGGGTATCCGCCGCTGTCTCCATACAGCATATCGT
>CAYPSH010000263.1:0-3000 GCA_964413445.1 uncultured Acetatifactor sp. | reverse complement strand
ACCGTGGACGGACCCGGCACACGCTTTGTTGTCTTTGTGCAGGGCTGCCCCATGCGCTGTGCCTACTGCCACAATCCCGATACCTGGGATATGACCGGCGGCACGATGATGGAGCCGTCCTATATTATTGAACAGTACGAGAGGAACAGTCCTTTCTATCAGAACGGCGGCGGACTGACTGTCACAGGCGGGGAACCCCTGATGCAGGTAGACTTTTTAATTGATCTGTTTACGCTGGCAAAGGAGAAGAACATCCACACCTGTATCGACTCCTCCGGCATTGCCTTCAACCCCGACAACAAGCCGCTGATGGAAAAGTTTGACAAGCTGATGACTCTCACTGATCTGGTCATGCTGGACATCAAGCACATTGACCCGGAAAAGCACAAGGAGCTGACCAGTCAGCCCAACACCAACATCCTGAAATTTGCCGCATATCTGAACGAAAAGCATGTGGACATGTGGATCCGCCACGTGGTTGTACCCGGCATCACGGATGACGATAAGTATCTGGAGCAGTTAGGCTACTTTATCGGGCAATTCAGCAATCTGAAAGCTCTCGATGTGCTGCCCTATCACACCATGGGAGAGAAAAAGTACCAGAGCCTGGGCATGGACTATAAGCTGAAAGGTGTGCCCGCGATGGACAAGAACAAGCTTCTGGACAAAAAGCAGGTGATCCTGGATGGCATAAAGAAACGGCGCGCCGAGATGGCTCCCGAAAGTTAGTTACGTCTAATCGTTAACTTTTTCTCAGTTAAGGGTTGAATTTACCTATGTTTTATATTACAATACTGATATTCAATGAATTTGAAACCAGCTTTGAAGGAGGATTTTAATTATGGCATTTGTAATCAATGACGGTTGTGTTTGTTGTGGCGGCTGTGAGGCTACATGTCCTGTTCAGGCTATCAGCATGGGTGACGGCAAGTTTGAAATCGATGCGGATAAGTGCATCAGCTGCGGTGCCTGCGCGGCACAGTGCCCTGTCACTGTTATCACTGAGGCTTAAATTGCTCGGAACACTTTGTGAAACCTGCGCTGCAAGGCGCATAAAAAGGCTGCGCAAGATGATGCGCAGCCTTTTTTATACTCACTACTGATCTCTTACCTCTGTCTACCCTTCGGCACAGCGTCTCAGAAACTGTGAAAGGGTATTTTTTAACATTTCTTTAGGATCCACGCCTTGGCCGAAAAGTCCCGGCTGACTTCCCCGTACTCCCTGAGAACTCTGTAGCCCTGTGGGATCACATCTGTAATTTCCGTGGAATTTTCAAACCGGTGTGCGACCACAAGCAGTCTGTCATCCAGCTGCCTTGTCACAATCTGATGGCCTGTCAGCTTACGATAGCTGGTGACGGTGGATTCAATGGAGATCGTACTTCCGTCCCTGATGATGTCCGCCGCCTCCTGATAAAATGCAATGCCATCGTCGATCAGCTTCCACTGCGCATCATCCAGATCATAGATATCGCCGCTTAAGGCAAGCCGTCCGAAAAGAGTATTGATGATGGAGTAATGAATCCTGTCGGCATCATCCTCTTTGCGCATCACTGCCCAGATCTGGCTCTGTTCCGGCCGGATCACCCGCTGTAAATTGGCGGCGATCACAGGAATGGACTTTGTCTCGTGGGCATCGGAAAAGCTTGCCTGTGAGACCAGCTCCATCATAGATGCCTCCAGACGGTGGCCGCCGCTGGAACAGTTTTCGATGACAATATCGGGAATTTCCTGCCTGATCTTCCTGAAGAATGCCTGTGTTGCCGCCATTCTCTGCCGCAATCCCTCTCCCAGACTCTCAGCGCCGTCACAGCCGATACCGATGGTATCGTTATAATCTACTTTCAGATAACCGAAGCCGCATTCCTTTAGCAGGCCAATCACTTTTTTGCTCAGGTAATCGATGACCCAGGGATCCGCCATATCCCAGAAGCGTTTTCCCTCGTCCGTGATCACCACACCGTCTTTCTTGAGCAGATGCTCCTCCGCATGATAATATCGGGACTTTCTGTTCACGGATTCCATTTCAAACCACAGTCCGGGAATCATCCCACAGCTGCGGATATAGTCCGCCGCCTCCTTTAAACCACCCGGAAACTTCTGTCTGTCCACCTCCCAGTCTCCGATGGATTCCCACCAGTCATCCCCTGTCCCGTACCAGCCTGCGTCGATGACAAGAAACTGAATCGGCCTGCCTTTCAATTGCTGACAGATCTTCTTCACATTTTCCAGGCAGGGATTTCCCCAGGTGGTACAATATTCATTGAACAGGATCCCCATGTGGTCGTCCACAGGAGAGATATCCGGCTTTTGTGCCTTCACCAGCTTGTCACACACCTCATAGAGCGTTTTGCCCCGGGCGATGACCGCCTTCGGTGTGGTGAAGGACTCCCCCGGCGCAATCTTCTTAAACCAGTGTCCGAAGTCCCGGTCTGCTATTCCGCCTGCCACCGTCAGTGTCTCATCCCTGCGGCAGATCAGCTCAATCTGCCAGGAGGAAGGATGATAGAGCTGGATGCCGATAACCTCCCCGCTTTCGCTGTCCTCCAGCGCCACAAAAGGAAAATATTTACGGATTGGCATGGAGCCCAGATTTCCGAACTTCTCCGTGCGGAACCCGTGTCCGCTCCAGGAGGGTTCCAGCTGCAGATCCTCTGTCCTATCCGTCTTCAGCCTCCCCTCTGCACTCCAGAAGGACTGTATCCGGTGTATCCTGTCCGCTTTGATCCCTTTTATGGCAAAGGAGGCAAGCATTTCCAAGACCGTCTCTCTTTCGCTGTTGTTGGCAAAGGTGGTGCAGACCTCCAGCACATCCTCACGTTTCTGTCTGTGTACAGTCACCTGATGGCCCTTGTCGTTCTCCCAGACGGTTTGCAGATCATTCTCCGAAACCTTTTTTAATTCTTCCGTAGACTGGCTGCCGCACATAGTCAGTCCATTGGCAAAAGCTCCTGCGCAGGCATCCTCCCGCAGTTTCAACTCCGCATAAAGCTCCATCTC
>CAYPSH010000262.1:0-3012 GCA_964413445.1 uncultured Acetatifactor sp. | reverse complement strand
AACGGAAGTAAGCTTTCAGTTCTCTTTTATAAATCGCAAACATTTTATTGTGCCTCCTCTTCCGCGCTTGTTTTTTCCTGATTTTCCGTCTGGTCAGCAGTCTGCACAGCATCTTCTGCGGATCCTGCTTCATCGGCGCTTACGTCGGATGCATCCGCCCCATTTTCGGTTTTTTCAGAATCTTCGCCAGGATCCGTCTGAGCATCCCCGCCCTTCTTATGTCTGCCGAACAGCTTTGACTTTGCCTTCTCCACAGGCTTTACATCCTCTGTCAGCTCAAGGAAGATATCCTCCAGTGTCTTCTTATCCGGATGCATCTCCAGGATGGGCAGCTTCGCCTCTGCCAGACAGAAAAACATTTCTTCCCTCATATCCACATTGTCCTTGGAGATTGCCTTTACTTTTACACAACCGTCACCGGACTCTTCCAGCTTTTCCACGATGTCCACATTGGGAAGCTGCTCCAGAAGTGCCTTCACTTCCTCAAATCCACCCTTTACAACCAGTTCTATCTCCATGGCGCCGGTCATCAGCTTCTGTAATCCGTCCGGGGTATCGCAGGCCACCAGCTGGCCGTGGGCGATGATCAGGATCTGGTCACACACCGCGCTGACCTCCGACAGAATATGGGAGCTTAAGATAACCGTGTGGTTTTCGCCTAACCTTCGGATCAGGTCGCGGATCTCGATGATCTGCTTGGGGTCCAGGCCGACAGAAGGCTCATCCAGGATAATGACTTCCGGATCA
Source organism: uncultured Acetatifactor sp. (assembly GCA_964413445.1). GTDB lineage: Bacteria > Bacillota > Clostridia > Lachnospirales > Lachnospiraceae > Acetatifactor. The sequence continues at coordinate 2,265 of CAYPSH010000262.1, read as the reverse complement.
CCCAGGATCGCCTGTGCAAGACCAACTCTCTGGCGGTAGCCCTTGGAAAGATTCCTGATCAGCCTTCCCCTCATGTCAGCGATGCCCGTCATCTCCATGACCTGCTCCATCTGATGCTTTCTCTCTGCCTTGGGGATCCTTTTTAATTCCGCGGCAAAGGCAAGATACTCCTCCACCGTCATTTCCATGTAAAGCGGCGGCATCTCCGGCAGATAGCCGATTTTGCGCTTTGCCTCCTCCGGCTCCTTCTGAATATCCAGACCGTCTATTGTCACCTTACCCGCAGTAGGTGCAAGGTAGCCGGTAATGATATTCATAGTCGTCGATTTTCCGGCACCGTTTGGTCCTAAGAAGCCGTAAATCTGTCCCTTTTCCACGCGGAAAGAGAGGTCGTTTACTGCCACATGACCGCCGTACTTCTTTGTAAGATTTGTTACTTCAATCATTTTCCTTATGCCTTTCCCGATTGGAGCTTCAGCGCATACAGCACCCTTCCAATGCGTTTTCACAAGTGTATTCTATGCATCAATTGTCATGAAAAGGTGACAACTTTGTGAAAGTTTTGTGAACGGGACGCAAAACCGTTTATTCCTCGCAGAGCTGTCCGTCCACAATTCGCACGATCCTCTTTGCGGACTTTGCCACGTTTAAGTCATGCGTGATCATGACGATGGTGTTTCCCATTTCATTCAGCTGTCCGAACAGCTTCAGCACATCCTTGCCGCTGTTCTGGTCAAGTGCGCCCGTGGGCTCATCCGCGAGCAGGATAGAGGGCTTCCCCACCAGCGCTCTTGCGATGGATACCCTCTGCTTCTGGCCTCCGGAAAGCTCGTTTGGTTTGTGCAGGACACGCTTGTCAAGTCCGAGCAGCCTTATGGTATCCTGGCACTGCTCCTCCGCCTCCTTATGGTTCATACCCCTCATGAGGAGGGGCATGATGATATTCTGAAGAACATTGTAGGTGGGGATCAGCTGATAGTTCTGGAAGATAAAACCGATCTTTTTATTTCGGATTTCCGTCAGTTTGTCTTCCTTTGTCTCATGTACGGCCAAGTCATCCAGATAGTACTCGCCGCTGTCCATCACATCCATGCAGCCGATGATATTCATAAAAGTTGTCTTGCCGGAGCCGGAGGGGCCCAGGATCGCCACATACTCTCCCTCATCCACATGAAAATCGATATTCTTCAGGATCGGCAGCTTCTCCTCCCCCAGCATATAGCCCTTGTTGATGCCTTTCATTGTTATCATATCTGTCAACCTTTTCCTTCTCAAAACTCTGGTTCCATGCTTCACAAATTGCCCGTTTCACGGCAGCTTAGGCGTTTACTCCTGGTTCAGTGCGACCACAGGGATCAGTCTGGATGCCTTGTAGGCCGGGTAGAAGCCGAAGACTGTTCCGGTGATGACGCCGAACAGCAGGGACAGCACCGCTCCGCTCACCGACAGGGAGACACGCACGCTCAGCATCTCCACGAGCGGTGTGATCCCCAGGGAGACCAGAACACCCAGCACCGCGCCCACCAGACTGGTGCAGCTTGCCTCCAGCAGAAACTCCAGCAGGATATCCCTCCTGGAACAGCCCAGCGCTTTTAAGATACCGATCTCATTGGTCCTCTCCTTGACCGACACAAACAGCACGTTCATGATGCCGATGCCTCCCACAATGAAGACGATGACTGCCATGGAGACCAGGAGTAAGGACAGTGTCTCATTGGAAGCGGATGCCGCCTCCATCTTCGTGCCTGCGTCGGATATGGTAAATTCCGAGTCGGGATAGCTGTCCTCCAGAACTGCCTGCACATCCGCGATCACCTGATCCACGTTGTTTACATCCTCGGCGATCACGGTCAGCGTGGGGCTGATGCTCGTTCCTGTGATGTATTTGATCCCCGTCTCATAGGGGATAAAGACCGCCGTGTCGGGATTGATGCCGGAGGCCACTGTTCCCATCTCCGAGAGGACACCCGCAACCACATAGCGTCTGTCGTCGATGTAGATTTCTCCGTCGTAGGCATCATAGGCGCTGCCGAACACCTCTTTGGCAACCGTTGCGCCCAGCACGCAGACCTTCTCCTTGCTCTCGTTGTTTTCCTCCGTCAGGAAATCCCCGATCGCCATCTCCAGGTTGCTGATGCCTGCATAGTTATCCTCTACGCCTGCCACCGTGTAATAGGCTGCGCTGTCCAGGTCTCCGCCCTCAACCGAAACCGTGGTGGAGTAGGAGATCGTGGTGTCCGTGATGCCGGATACAAAGGTCTCAAT
>CAYPSH010000261.1:0-3032 GCA_964413445.1 uncultured Acetatifactor sp. | reverse complement strand
TTACAGTCCTATTCAATCACACCTATACCTTCTATATTTATCGGCATCACTCTTATGACAATTAACCCTCAGTCTGAAACCTTCTTCACAAAAGTTTTTCTCTGTCACCACTGCATTTTCCATGAGATAGGAAGCGACCGCTCCCATTTCATAGGGGATCAAAAACTCCGCACAGACCAGATTTGAATACACCTGTTCCTTGATCAGCTCTGCAAGCTCAGGTATCCCGCAGCTTTGCGCTGCCGCCATATAGATCTGGTTCCCGCTTCTTCTGGGCAGCTGCTCCATGCTGCATTTATCCGCCTTATTGTAGACAATGATCTGCGGAATTCCCCCAGCCCCGAGTTCCGCCAGCGTCTCCTCTGTCACACGCATCTGTTCTCTGTAGTGTTCATCCGAAAAATCTACCACCTGCACCAGAAGGTCTGCATACCTGACCTCCTCCAGAGTAGATTGAAACGCTTTGATCAGGCCGTGGGGAAGCTTATGGATAAAACCGACAGTATCCGAGAGGAAAAAGGGTCTGTTGTCCCCGGTGCGGATGCTGCGCACATTTGTCTCCAAAGTGGCAAACAGCATATCCTTCTCCAGGACCGTCTTTTCCTCATTTTCTCCGTACAGCTCTACCATGCGGTTCATGATGGTGGATTTTCCGGCGTTTGTATAGCCCACCAAAGCCACCTGCGGCACTTTTGACCGGCTGCGCTTCTTTCGCATGGTCTCCCTGTTTTTTGCCACAGTCTCCAGTTCTTTTTTCAGTTCACTGATCCTGTGCTCGATCTTTCTACGGTCCAGTTCCAGCTTTGTCTCCCCGGCGCCCTTGTTGCTCATGCTCCCGCCGGTGCCGCCCTGACGGCTCAGATTTTCACGCATTCCCACAAGCCTGGGCAGCATATATTGAAGTCTGGCCGTCTCAACCTGCAGCTTCGCCTCCCTCGTCCCGGCACGGATCGCAAAAATATCCAGGATCAGACTGGTCCTGTCGATCACCGGCAGTTCCAGTTCTCTCGCAAGGTTTCGTATCTGCGAGGGGGACAGGGCATTGTCAAAGATAACCTCCTGTGCCTCACACATACCGGCATACTCGCGCACCTCTGATACCTTCCCGCTTCCGATATATAGCGCCTTATTCACAGCATCCATCCGCTGCACGATCACGCCCACCGGCTTCTTGTAAGCCGCCTCCGCCAGACTTTTCAGTTCCTCCATGGAATGTTCAAAATCCTGCTCTTCACCGGTGTCCACACCCACCAGAAGAACCTTAGTCTCTATCCTTTCCTCTTCCTTCATACACTCTCCAAGATCAATATTTATCACGCTTCGCCTATCTCCTGCCCCTGGACCACTTCCAGTTCAAACCAGAACAAAACGCCGTTGCTGTAATTCTCCACGCCATATTCCTGGTTCATGGACTCCATGATGGCCTTGACGATGGACAGTCCAACGCCGCTCCCGCCGTACGCCCTGGTGCGGGCCTTGTCCACCTTATAAAATTTTTCACCCAGATGCGGCAGTGACTCCTCCGGGATCGGCGTGCCGGTGTTGAACACCCCTACCCTCACCTTGCCGGGCTTCTGTTCCAGGGAGACAATGATCTTCTTCTCCCCTTCGCAGTGATTTACCGCATTGGAAAAATAGTTCATGAATACTTCTTCCGTCTTATATTCGTCCGCCCATACATAAATCGGCGGATATTCATCCATACACACAGTGATCTCATTTTGTTTCGTGAGGATTCCGGCAGACTGAATATAGTTCTTCACAAGCTCGGTGATGTCAAACCGTTCCATCGTGACCACATCATTGCCGGATTCCAGCTGGTTTAAGGTCATAAGCTTCTGCACCATGCGGTTCATTTTGGAAGCCTCGTCCACGATCACCTCACAGTAAAAGGCGCGGCTCTCCTCATCCTCGCAGGCGCCCTCCGAAAGCCCCTCGGCATACCCCTGGATCAGGGCGATGGGCGTCTTTAACTCGTGGGAGACATTGGCGAGGAACTCTCTGCGCATCTCATCAATCTGTTCCTTTTTGTCAATGTCCTTCTTCAGCTCATTGTTTGCCGTCTTCAGTTCGGAGATCGTCTTCTCAAGAGCAGCCGAGAGCTTATTGATATTATCTCCCAAAAGCCCGATTTCATTTTTTTCTCTGCCCTCATATCTGACATCAAAATTCATTTGGACCATCTGCTCTGAAATACTGTTCAGCTTTAAGATCGGTTTTGTGACCTTACCGGTCACCAGCCAGATGATGATGCAGCCCGCGACAGTTCCTACAATTCCCGCATAAGTGACGAAACGGTTTGCAACCGCAACGCTTTCCCGGATACTTTCGAGAGGCGTTCTCAAAATAAAGGAGATCCCGGAATTCAGCCTTCCAAACATCATCAAAAACTCATCGTTTCCGAAGTTGCCTATCTGGATGACATAGTCCTCCCCCTCCTCAAGCACCTTTTCCGGAGACTGTCCGAAGCCGAAAATATACCCCAGAAGCTGCGCTTCCAGCTCCCTGCCGCCGTTGACAGACTCATATTTCATCTGGGAAGTGGCATCCATGACGCACACCGTGATATTGGATACGCTGCACACCTCGTTGAGAGCCTCGGAAAATTCTTCCGTCCCGTAGGCGTCACTGTTCGCCGCCTGGCTGATGGTCTCATACGCCTGATTCAGCACTCTCATCTTGCTGCGGATATAATATTCCTCCAAAAACAGGGTATTGATGAGCCAGCACAGAAGGATCATACCTGCCGTCAATCCGATAAAGATTAATGCAAATTGTCTTTTGATTGAATGTTTCAAGGATGATTTATTCCTCCGCTTCCAGCTTGTAGCCCATGCCCCAGATGGTTTTGATCAGATCACCCTTGGCCCCCATTTTGCTGCGAAGCTTTTTGACATGTGTGTCGATAGTGCGGGCATCTCCAAAATAATCGTAATTCCACACATTGTTCAATATTTTTTCCCTTGACAGGGCAATTCCCTGATTTTCCACAAAATAAGCCAGCAGTTCAAACTCCTTGTAGCTCAAATCCA
>CAYPSH010000260.1:0-3053 GCA_964413445.1 uncultured Acetatifactor sp. | reverse complement strand
ACACCCTTTATGGTAAACGGTCTGCCCAGACATCTGAAGCTGGATCTGTGATATGGAAATCAGGCGGGGATATCCCCGCCCGTCTGTGCTCAAAAAGACCCGGGCTCTCTGACTATGCAGGAGAGCTCGGGCTTTATTTATGTCTGTTCTATCGTTTCAAATCGGTCAGTCTTGCGTACCTGTCAGTACACTCCGCATTTCTTACTTCTTGTTTGCCAGCTCCGCGCGAAGCTTTTCGGTAAGTGCGGGCACAATTTTGTTCAGGTCTCCTACGATACCGTAGTCAGCCACGTCGAAGATCGGTGCGTCCTCATCCTTGTTGATGGCAACGATGAGATCAGACTCCTCCATACCTGCAACGTGCTGGATAGCTCCTGAGATACCGATTGCGAAATAAATCTGAGGGCGAACAGTCTTTCCGGTCTGTCCTACCTGCAGATCCTTTGGCTTCCAGCCTGCATCCACGACTGCACGGGAGCAGGATACGGTGCCGCCCAGAACCTCCGCCAGATCCTCCAGGATCTTGAAGTTCTCCGGGCTTCCAACGCCACGGCCGCCGGACACCAGAACCTTTGCATCCATGATATCCACGGTATCGGCAACAGCCTTCACCACCTCTTTGATGGTCACATATTTATTGTTGGGCGTAAAGCCGGGGTTATACTCCTCCACCACTGCCTTTGCACCTGCTACGGGAGCAAGCTTCTGCATAACGCCGGGACGAACCGTTGCCATCTGAGGGCGGTTGTTGGGGCAGGCGATGGTAGCGATGGTGTTTCCACCGAATGCAGGACGGGTCATGAGGAGCTGATTGTGCTTCTGCTCCTGTCCGGGAATAGGATTCAGAGGGAAGTCCCCGATCTCCAAAACCGTACAGTCTGCTGTCAGTCCGGTTGCCACTCTCGCGGAAACGGTAGGACCTAAGTCTCTTCCGATCGCAGTAGCACCCACCAGAACGATCTCCGGCTTATATTTGTTGATCACGCTTGCCAGCGCATGCGCATAGGGCTCGGTTCTGTAGACCTCAAGTTCGGGGTCATCCACAACGATCACCTTGTCTGCGCCGTACTCTGCCAGCTTGTCCGCCAGATTCTTCACCTGATAGCCGATCAGGACAGCCACAACCTCAGTGCCGAGCTTTCCGGCCAGTTCCTTTCCTTTTCCCAGCAGTTCGTAAGCGATCCCGCTGATCTCGTTGTCTACCTGCTGGGCAAACACGTATACTCCCTTATAGTCCTCAAGGACGATATCTTTATTCATGGTTAACCTCCATTTTATAGCTTTCTATCCATTCAGCAATGTCTGTTCACAGACGAGATGCCAAACCGTTAAATGACATGTTTCTCCTTGAATTTGCCCACAATGTAGTCCACTGCATCCTCGGTGGATTCGGGAACTACCTTCTCGCCTGCGCCCTTGCGCACCTTGTCGGAAGCCTTTGCGATCTTGGTGGGAGAACCTGCCAGTCCTAAGTCACTGTCGTCCACATCCTTCAGATCTGCTCTGCCCCAGGTTGTGATCTCAGCTGCACATGCGTCAAAGATGCCGCCGGGTGTCATATATCTGGGCTCGTTCAGCTCGGAGAGAGCTGTGATCAGGCAGGGCATCTTTGCCTCCAGCACATGATATCTGTCATCATACTGTCTCTGAACGATGACCTTGTCCCCTTCCACCTTGATATTCTGGGCATAGGAGATAACCGGGATCCCCAGATGCTCTGCGATCTGAGGGCCAACCTGCGCGGTATCACCGTCGATAGCCTGGCGGCCTGTGATGATCAGGTCATAGTCCAGATTTCTGATAGCGCCTGCAATGGTGGTGGAGGTAGCCCAGGTATCTGCGCCGCCCAGCACTCTGTCTGTCACCAGGACAGCCTTGTCTGCGCCCATGGCGAGAGCCTCGCGGAGAGCGTCAGCCGCCTTGGGAAGTCCCATGGTCAGCACAGTGATCTCTGCGCCGAACTCGTCTTTGAGTCTTAAGGCCGCCTCAAGTCCGGCCTTGTCATCAGGGTTCATAATTGCAAGCATAGCGCCTCTGTCAAGGGTTCCGTCGGGATTGAATTTCACGCCGCCCTTTGTATCGGGAACCTGCTTAATACAAACAACAATTTTCATTGTATTTTCTCCTTCATTCATTTTCTCATTCTAAACTCTGCATCCACTCATTTTACCCGTCCCGGGATCATGATCGTCAGGCAGGCAAGTGAGCCGTCCTTTACTTCAACAGAGACGCGGAGATAACCATTCTCTGAACCTCGCTGGTTCCCTCGTAGATCTCGGTGATCTTTGCGTCACGCATCATGCGCTCTACGTCGTACTCTCTGATATAACCGTAACCGCCGTGAAGCTGAACAGCCTTGGTGGTAACTTCCATGGCAACCTCTGCGGCATACAGCTTCGCCTGTGCAGCTTCCACGGAATAGGAGATCTTGGGATTGCTCCTGTACTCATCCTTCTTGAGGGCAGCCTTGTACACCAGCATCTTTGCAGCCTCCACCTTGGTAGCCATGTCAGCCAGCTGGAACTGGGTGTTCTGGAACTGAGCGATGGAGCGGCCGAACTGCTTTCTCTCCTTCACATAAGCGATGGTAGTCTCAAGTGCTCCCTCTGCGATGCCCAGAGCCTGAGCCGCAATACCGATACGTCCGCCGTCCAGTGTGTGCATGGCGATGGCAAAGCCCTTGCCCTTTGCACCCAGCAGGTTCTCCTTGGGGATACGGCAGTCTGTGAAGATCAGCTCATAGGTGGAAGAACCGCGGATACCCATCTTCTTCTCCTTGGTGCCGAAGGTAAATCCGGGTGTGCCCTTCTCGACGATGAATGCGGAGATCTCCTTCTGCATCTTGCCGCGCTTCTCAATCTTGCCGGTCACAGCGATGATGATATAGACATCAGCTTCCTTACCGTTGGTAATGAAGCACTTGGAGCCGTTTAAAACCCACTCGTCTCCATCCAGAACAGCCTTTGTCTGGCAGCCCTGTGCGTCTGTACCAGCGCCTGGCTCAGTCAGTCCGAATGCGCCAAGCTTCTTTCCTGTAGCAAGATCCGGAACAT
>CAYPSH010000259.1:0-3054 GCA_964413445.1 uncultured Acetatifactor sp. | reverse complement strand
GCGGACTTTTTGGACTCATACAGACGAAGGATCACATCGCCCGACCCGTCTTCCGCGGGCTTCATTGTATCCAGGATGATATTTCCCTTCTCGATCTCGACTGAGCTGAAGGTATGGAGCGCACCGCCGGTCAGCCTCGGTTTTACATTTAATTCATAGCCCTGTCTGACGACATCACAGTCCGCAAAGCTTCCCTCCCATGCGGTAAAGGCATAGGTAAACTGATGGTGCCTGTTATCCGCGCGCATTTCCGGAGCGGAAGGCGCCCTAAGCAGAGTCAGCTCCAGCGCATTCTCATTCATGCTGATGCCGTATTTACAGTCATTCAGTATGGCGGCGCCGTGGGAGCCGTCGCAAAGTGCGCTGTAGCGATGGTTGCATACTTCAAACCGATCCTTGTCATACAGCTTTGAGCGATGAGCCGGCCGTTCCACATAGCCGAACTGAATCTCATTGATCCCGTTTTCCGCATACACATCTACCGGGAAGCTCACCTTCAGCAGGCGGTGCAGCTCCTTCCAGTCAAACTCGTTTTCAAACACCAGCCTTCTGCTGTCTGCCGCCAGGCGGATATACTGCGTAAAGGAAGATTCGCTGATGGTGCCGCTCACCTTCAGCACGCCCTCCAGCCCATCTGCGATCCGCTCCACCTTTACCTGATCCAGCGCCTTGATCTCCTGCTCGATATAGTTTGAGTCGATATCCCATGCGTCAAAGATACGCGGAACATCCTTATACAGCCGGAAGCGGTTCATGGGTTCTGCGGCAAATTCTCTGCCGGATTCCTTTAACACAAAGGAGACGACCTCACCCTCTCGGTTGATCTTCGCAGTCACCTGGCTGTTCTCCAGGACAAAGCCGTTTTCCTCTTCCCTGACAAGGACAGCCTCGGACTTATTCTTTCCTGTTTTGGCGGGGACAAGCGAAACCGCTCCGCCTGCCGGAATGGACACAAGCGCCTTCACCGTCTGACCGTCCGCCTGTACCGCAACAGTCTCCCCTTCCAGCGTTTTCGCTCCCTCCGCGAAGCATTCGGGCAGGCTGACGAGTTCTTTTCTGGGAAAGCCCAGGGAATTCCACACAGTCACTGCGTCCGTCTGCTTTGTCTCGATAAGTCCATCCAGCGCTCTGTCTGTCAGCTTGGAAACCTCTTTCTGCAGTTTATGGTGCGTCTGCTCCGCCTCCACATAGACCCTGGCGATGCTGGAGCCGGGAAGGATATCATGGAACTGGTGCAGAAGCAGCGTCTTCCAGAGTTCATCCGCTTTCTCTCTGTCATATTCCACGCCTCTCTCCAAAGCCAGGCTGCTCCAAAACTCCATCTCCCGCAGCGAAAGCTCACTGAGACGGTTATTCTTCTTGATCATCGCCTGAGAGGTATAGGTACCTCTGTGTGCGCTGAAATAAAGCTCACCCACATAAGTATTGGCAGGGCCGCCCTTCGCATCCATATCCCGGAAAAATTCGATCGGGCTCGCCATCTTGATCTTTACGCTGCCCTCCAGGTCTTCCTGACGCTTCACATACTCCACATAATCTCTCGCGGGGCCGCCGCCTCCGTCGCCATAGCCGAAGGGCATCAGGAATGCGTCCAGATCCTGCACCTGTGTCCGGTTCTTCCATATCTGGTTTGCCTCCGTCGGGGTGGTGCGGTAGGTGTAGCTGGTGGGCAGGAAAGCCGTAACCTCCGAGCCGTCCATTCCCCTCCACTTGAAGTAATGGTACGGGAACTGGTCTCCCTCGTTGTAGGACCAGAAGATCTTCTGTGTCACCAGATAATCAACCTTGCAGCCCTTCAGGATCTGAGGCAGCGCCGCCGTGTAACCGAAGGTGTCCGGCAGCCACAAAACCCGGCTGTCCACATCAAACTCTTCTTTATAATACCGTTTTCCGTAGAGAAGCTGTCTGATCAGCGCTTCACCGCCCGCCATATTGGTATCGGGTTCTACCCACATCGCGCCGTCAGCGATCCACTGGCCGCCCTTGACGGCTTCCTTGATCCGCCCGAAGAGTTCCGGATAATATTTTTTGCACATTTCATAGGAAGCCGGCTGGCTCTGGATGAATTTGTACTCCGGATATTCCTCGATCAGACGAAGCTGCGCGGCAAAGGTTCTCTCCGTCTTCCGGTAGGTCTCCGCCATCGGCCACAGCCATGCCAGATCCAGATGCGCATTTCCGACTGCATAAAACTGCGGCATGGTGGAACCGTTCTTCGCCTCCAGCACCGGCCTGAGCGCTTCTCTCGCCTCAAGATAGGATGCGATCCTCTTTTCTCTGGGCTGTTCAAAATCAACGATCAGCGTAAACTGCTCCAGCGCTTTCGCGATCTTAGCTGCGCGCAGAGAGCTTTCATCCAATGTCTCCAGAAGTCTTTCCAGCGTATCCACATCCATATATAGCTGATATGCCGCCTCGTTCCAAATCCCGTATGTGCAGGAACCCAGCACGCATCGCTCTCCCTCCTTCAGCGGATCCTGAAAGGAGCCGGGCAGCACGGGGCCTGTCGCACAGCCACCGTCATTCGGATAATAATGCCCTGCGTAGGTCTCCATCAGAATGTCAAACCGCTCTCCCTGCTTTGCCTGCAAAGCAAGAACATTGTCTTCCACATAATGATGGGGCTCGTCCACCCAGGATGCCCGATAGGTGCCGAAGCCTTTCCCATTCACAAAAAGAACGGATTCTCCGCCGGGATTTAAGTTCATCACGATCCTCTCTCCCTCAGCCTCCCTGGGAAGGACAATGCTGCCCCTAAACCAACAGTACTCCCAGGTATGTCCCCAGGTAAAGCCTGTCTTTACAGGATGAAAACTGCTCTTTGAGGCCTCTTCAAAGGACAGCTGCTCCATCGTCTCGAAGGCTTCCCATTCAATTTCCCCCAGTGGCTCATAAAAATCGTTTTTCAGTGTACGGATCCAGCGCCGGATCCTGTCCCTCCACTCCGAATGCATTACTTTCATCTCAACTCTTCTCCTTTATTTTGCAGCAGGAGTGTCCCTGCACAATCTCCTGTTTCCGGCTATACGCACTTCAAAAATATACTTCGAGATA
>CAYPSH010000258.1:1772-3060 GCA_964413445.1 uncultured Acetatifactor sp. | reverse complement strand
TCGAGATCATCGTTGCCGTCAATAAGATAGATAAGCCGTCCGCCAACATTGACCGTGTGAAGCAGGAGCTGACAGAGTATGAGCTCATCTCCACAGACTGGGGCGGAACGACAGAGTTTGTTCCCGTCTCCGCAAAGACAGGAGAGGGCATTGACACCCTTTTGGAGACCATCCTGCTGACGGCGGATATCCTTGAACTGAAGGCAAATCCCAACCGCCGTGCGAGGGGCCTTGTGATCGAGGCGGAGCTGGATAAGGGGCGCGGCCCCGTTGCAACCGTCCTGGTACAGAAGGGAACCCTGCACGTGGGCGACTTTATCTCCGCAGGTGCCTGTCACGGCAAGGTGAGAGCGATGGTGGACGACAAGGGAAAAAGAGTCAAAGATGCAGGTCCTTCCACTCCTGTGGAAATCCTGGGATTGTCCGATGTGCCCAGCGCAGGTGAGGTCTTCCTCGCTCATGAAAACGATAAGACAGCCAAGTCCTATGCCGATACCTATCTGGCACAGAACAAGGAGAGAAAGCTGGAGGAGACCAAGAGCAAGATGTCCCTGGACGACCTGTTCTCCCAGATCCAGGAGGGCAACTTAAAGGAGCTCAACCTGATCGTCAAGGCAGATGTACAGGGCAGCGTGGAGGCTGTGAAGCAGTCCCTCTTAAAGCTGTCCAACGAAGAAGTAGTGGTGAAATGTATCCACGGCGGCGTAGGTGCCATCAACGAGTCCGATGTGACCCTGGCAAGTGCGTCCAACGCTATCATCATCGGCTTCAACGTGCGTCCTGATGTGACCGCGAAGGCCACCGCAGAGCGCGAGGGCGTGGATGTGAGACTCTACAGGGTCATCTACCAGGCTATCGAGGACATCGAGGCTGCTATGAAGGGTATGCTGGATCCCGTATTTGAGGAAAAGGTGATCGGACACGCGGAGGTCCGCCAGATATTCAAGGCTTCCCAGATCGGAAACATCGCCGGTTCCTACGTGATGGACGGCGTATTCCAGAGAGGCTGCAAGATCCGCATCACAAGGGAAGGAAAACAGATCTACGAAGGTGCTCTCGCCTCCTTAAAGCGTTTCAAGGACGATGTGAAGGAAGTGAAGGAAGGCTTTGAGTGCGGCCTTGTATTTGAAGGCTTCGACCAGATCCAGGAGTTTGACATCGTCGAGGCGTATATCATGGTGGAGGTACCACGGTAGAACGATAAGGAGTTTCACTAAGGCAGCAAAGTACACTGCCTAAGTGAAACTAGACCTTATCGGAAAGAATGCCTGCGGCATTCTTTCGTGGG
>CAYPSH010000258.1:0-1672 GCA_964413445.1 uncultured Acetatifactor sp. | reverse complement strand
TCATTTCAGAAAGGCAATAAAAGGCAATATATGAGAAAGAACAGTGTCAAGAACACCCGTATCAACGGGGAGGTGCAGCGTGTGCTGGCCGAGACTATCCGTGGGGAGATCAAGGACCCGCGGATCAGCCCCTGGACCAGCGTGGTGGCCGTGGAGGTCGCCCCTGATCTGAAGAGCTGTAAGGCATGGATCAGTGTGCTGGGGGATGAGGAAGCCAGAAACAATACGCTGCTCGGACTTAAGAGCGCGGAAGGCTTTATCAGAAGACAGCTGGCGAAGACCATCAATCTCCGCAATACGCCGGAGATCACCTTTGTCATGGATCAGTCCATCGAGTACGGTGTCAATATGTCCCGTAAGATCGATGAGGTGATCGCTTCGGACGAAGAAAATGCGAAAACTGTCACAGAGGAACAGGAGCCTGCAGACGGAGAAGAGGAGCAGTAGTCATCCTGTGTTTGGAACAGAAAGGGGGAGCTGCAGATGCAGCCTGATCTGATAAAAGAATGTGAAAATGCAGAAAGAATCGGCATCAGCGGGCATATCCGCCCGGACGGTGACTGTGTGGGCGCAGTGCTGGGACTTTGGCAGTATCTGAAAAAGTGTCTGCCGGATGCAGAGGTAAAGGTGTTTCTGGAGAAGCCCGCGGAAATCTTTTCCGGGTTAAAGGGATTCGGGGAGATCATTTCCGATTTCCCGGAGGAGAAGCCCTTTGATGTGTATTTTGCACTGGACTGCGGAGCAGAGAGACTGGGCGGAGCCGAAAAGTATTTCCGCGCTGCGGCAAAAACGATCAATATTGATCATCATATCTCCAACCCCGGAACCGGAATGATAAATCACATCCGTCCCCAGGTGGGTTCCACATGTGAACTGATCTATGATCTGACAGACAGGAGTAAGCTGGACTGTGACATGGCAATGGCTATTTACACCGGCATCATCCACGATACCGGAGTCTTCCAGTACTCCAACACAACGCCGGAAACCATGAGAAAAGCGGCAGACCTGATCAGCTTCGGCTTTGACTTCCCGAGACTGATCCAGGAGACCTTTTACATGAAGACCTATGTGCAGGCGCAGATCATGGGCCGGGCGCTGATGGAGAGCATCCGCTTTCTGGACGGCAGGTGTATCGTCAGTGTGGTGGAAAAAAAGACGATGGATTTCTACAATGTAAACGCAAAGGATATGGACGGCATCGTCTCCCAGCTTCGCAACATTGAGGGAATAGACTGCGCCATCTTTATGTACCAGACAGATGTGCTGGAATACAAGGTGAGCATGCGCTCCAGTGAGAAGGTGAATGTGGCCCGGATCGCCTCGTTTTTCGGCGGGGGCGGTCATGCAAGAGCTGCGGGCTGTACCATGAAGGGAACCTTCTACGACTGTGTCAACAACCTTTCGCTGCACATCGAGGAGAGCCTGAAGACCGGGACATCAGATGACGGGAAGTAAGGAAGCGCATTGCGTGTACAGGACAGACAAAGCCGCAGGCATGAGGAAGTATCGGGTTAGAGAGACATGAATGGTGTAATTGTAGTAAAAAAGGAAGCGGGTTTCACCTCACACGATGTGGTGGCGAAGATGCGTGGGATCTGCGGACAGAGAAAAATAGGACATACGGGAACCCTGGATCCGGCGGCAACGGGTGTGCTGCCGGTCTGCCTGG
>CAYPSH010000257.1:0-3060 GCA_964413445.1 uncultured Acetatifactor sp. | reverse complement strand
AATTATATTCTGTTATCGGAATATTATCAAGCAAATTTTTAAATTATGTGTGCGTGACTACCGCCATAGGTACCCTGCCAACTGTAATTATCTCTAAAATTATTTGTTTTGAACCCAATCTCTCACCTAAAAAAGCATGAACGCTGTTTTTTGCAAGTACTTTTTGGACAAAGTTGCAAAACATTTTTGGACATTGTTGCATGTCCAAATTGGACAAAATTGCAACGGCGTGGCTGCTCTGTATAGAGCAGACCAATACAGCCATTGCAGACACTATTTAATTGTTACAGCGTGAGGTAAGGAAACGGAAGTTCCGATTCGGGCTCCTCATGCGCATTTTCTCTGAAATACCGGAATTCCTCATCCAGTTTTTTATAATGGATGAAATCACTCAGATATCTTAATTCTGTCTCGTTACGACGAGTGTCATCCAAAAGGGACGACAGGAACTCGCTCATTTCCTCGTAACGCTCATACAGATTGGGATATACATGCTGTTCCTTGATAACTTTTTATTTTTCGTCATTGCTACCGGCCTCCTGCCTGCTGATTTTTGATATGGATGCGTTAATACTTGATTCACGTAATCGGTTATTGACTCCCGGAAACAGGATCAGCTCTACGTGGTGGGTAAGCCTCCCGATCAGGGCTGTTGTCATTCGCTGGTCATAAAGAACATTTACCCACTGGGAGAATTCAAGGTTTGTGTTCAGTATCACGGATTTCTGTTCATGTATCTCTGAAAGATAATCAAACAGAAGCTGGGATCCTGTCCGGTCATACGGAACATAGCCGAATTCATCCAGTATCAGTATCTGTGCACTGTTAAGCTTCTTTTTTAAAGCCGTCAGCGTTCCTTTGCCCTTGCTTTCAGAAAACAGATTGATCAGACCGGCTGTACGGTAAAACTTCACGGGTATCTCAAGGTTACACGCGGAAATCCCGATCAGGATGGAAAGCATGGTCTTGCCTGTGCCGGTACCGCCGTACATGATGACATTTTTGCCAGCATGATAAAAATCCAGTTCCAGCAGGGTCTGGAGATTGGTACCTTCCGGAAAGTCTATCTCATCTGCCCTGAACTCCCCGGCTGTGTATCTGCGCGGGAATCCGGCTGTATTAAGATATTTGCTTATCCGTTTGGCTCTCCGGTAGTCAATTTCATTTGTCAGAAGGTTCAGAAGGTATTCCTGTGGCGTGTCTCCTTTCTGGGTCATTGCCTGCCCTGCGAAATTGGTTGACAGTTTAAGCTGTTTGCAGCATTCGGCAATGGATTTTTCTATATCAGCCATTGGATGCACCTCCCTTCATAAGGGCTGCATCCAGCATCTGCAGATCATCCCTGAATGGAATAATCTTCTGATGCGGCATGGAAGCCTGGTCTTCCAGCGGCGGCAGGAGCGGCACATCGGCATAGGTCCGCCTGTACAGGTTCTGCAGACTGTCAGGATCCGTAGCATTCAGCCGGACGGCTTCATCGACCGTCAGGACAGCACTTGTAAAACCGGTCCTTTCTGTAAGTTCCGCAAGCACTTTCAGCACGCGGCCGCGCTCTTTGCTTTCGCAATGGTCCATATATATCTGCATGGTCTGCGGCATCATATCATATATGCCGCTGTTGCGGAGGGAACGGGGTTTTCTGGCTATATATGTAAGATATGGCAGCCAGTCCATTCTTTCATGCTCGTCGCCGTAAAGGCGCTTATGGCGGACAACTTCATGCATGTCCTGGTCCATTACGATCACCTCAGCCGAGGTAATCCTGAGGTTTACACAGGATTCACAAAAAGCCGGTGAAGCTGAGTAACGGTGTTTTCCTGCATCCAGAGTGAATTTACCGTATTTATCCGTCGTGGCAGTTGTGTACAGCGCAGTATCATACGGAACGGAAGGAAGCGGGAGTAAATGTGCCTGATCCTCCTGAAACAGTTCACTGATGAAGCGGGCCTTATCCTCATAGTGTTCACGCTGCATATCCGCTTCGCATCGTTCAAGAAGATGTTTATTCTCCTGGACAAGTGAGTCAAAGCGCGGCACTGGTACAAGTTCATTGCGCCGCAGGTATCCGACTTTGTTTTCGACATTCCCCTTTTCCCATCCGGATTCCGGGTTCATGAAAACCGGTTTGATACGGTAATGCTCGCAGAACCGCTGAAAGCGTTCCGTGACATTCCGGCCCCCGCCTTTAATGACTTTGGTAACAATGGTTCTGGTATTATCAAACCAGATCTCAGTCGGGACACCGCCGATATGTTCAAACATGGTAGCAAGTCCTTCCAGGAGGCACTCCATGTTTTCGCCATAATTCAGCTGCAGGAAACCGCCATTGCTGTACGGGAAGCTTAGGACAAGATATTTTGCTTCATGGTGAAGCTTTCCGTTTTCATAAAAATCGGCGAATCCAAAATCAGCCTGGGCCTCTCCTGGATAATGTTCAAGAGGAAGATATCCATCCGTCCGCTTCAGGCGGAGTTTCTCCTTCTCTTGTTTGACATACTGTGCAACAAGACGGTAGCTGCAGTCGAAACCACTGGCTTCGTTCTGTAAGCGTTTAAAAACTCTTTTTGCTGTGTGTCGCTGCTTTCTGGGAGCAAGCTTATCTGCCTGCAGCCATGCATCGATCAAAAGTTTGAACGGATCGAGTTTTGATTCGTGACATTTTTCAGATGCCGAAGTGGGAGGTGGACTGTTAAAGTCCTCCATATCCACATATTTACTGACCGTTTTGCGATTAAGGCCAGTTTCAGATGCGATTTCAGAAATGTTCTTATCTTGTTGATAATACATTTCTCTGATATGATGTATCTGATCCATTGTAGTTGACATTCTCCTTTCCTCCCTTGTCTTTATTGTTTGGTCTACAACAAAGATAAGGTTACTGGATTCTTGAAATGTCTGCAATGGATCTTTCTATAGGCTCATACTTGATGGCTACCACTTAGGCGCTGCATCGTTCCTGAGAGCCTTGTGACCAGCGATTGCAACTTTGTCCAAAATGGACTTGCAATAATGTCCATTTTTGCTTTGCAACTTTGGGTAATTTTATTATGCAATAAACAG
>CAYPSH010000256.1:0-3061 GCA_964413445.1 uncultured Acetatifactor sp. | reverse complement strand
GAGGACGGACAGGGTGACAGGACGGGCGGACAGGGTGACAGCACGGGCGGACAGGGTGACAGGACGGACGAACAGGGTGACAGGACGAGCCGGAAAGAGTCCGAAATCCCGGAAATAGGTATCGGGAAAAACGGAAAGCCCTACTTTAAAGACTGCCCTCTCCATTTTAATCTGTCCCATTCCGGGGACTATATCCTGTGTGCCGTATCCGACAGGGAGGTGGGCGCTGACATCCAGAGGACGGAGTCCTGCGGGAAGAAGCGGCCTGATGCAGCGCCGCCGGGGGGATCGCCGGAAGAAATTTCGGAGCCTTTGGAAGAAAACGATCCGGCAGTGATGGAGACAGCGCGGGAGAAAAAGACAGCCCGGCGTTTTTTTGCAGAAAATGAGGCGGAGGCCATAGAAGCCTGCCGGACCCCCGAGGAGGCATCCCGGCTGTTTTACCGGCTGTGGACCAAGAAGGAAGCTTACGGCAAGCTCACCGGAGAAGGGCTGGCTGCCGTCATCGGGGAGGATATATCTGCCAGGGAAGATTTGAAGTGGATTTCTTTTCAGACGCCGGAGGGCTACGAGGCTGCGGTGTGCGTCCGAAAAATGCAGGATAAAGGTAAAAGAATCAGACGAGGAGTAAATGTATGGGAAGATTGATGAAGTATTTGAAGGACTACAAAAAAGAGTCGATCCTGGCGCCCCTTTTTAAGCTGCTGGAGGCCTTTTTTGAACTGTTGGTGCCCCTTGTCATGGCAAATATCATCGACAGAGGTATCGCCGACTCCGACATGGGCTACATCGGCAGGATGGGCCTGTGCCTGATCACTCTGGCGGTGGTGGGGTTAGTCAGCTCCATCACGGCACAGTTTTTTGCTGCGAAGGCGGCTGTGGGTTTTTCCACAAAGCTGCGTCAGGCGCTCTTTGACCATATCCAGAGCCTGAATTTCACCAACATCGACAAGGTGGGCACCTCCACCATGATCACCAGGATGACAAGCGACATCAATCAGGTGCAGTCCGGCGTCAACATGGTGCTGCGTCTGTTCCTGCGCTCCCCGATCATCGTGTTCGGCGCTATGATCATGGCCTTCACCATCGACGTGAAGAGCGCGCTGATCTTTGTGGTGGCGATCCCGCTGCTTGCGATCGTGGTGTTCGGCATTATGATGTGGACCATGCCTCTGTATAAGAAGGTGCAGGCGGGGCTGGACAAGGTGCTGGGGGTCACCAGAGAAAATCTGACCGGTGTCCGTGTCATCCGGGCCTTCCACAAGGAGGAAGAGGAAGAGACCAGATTTAAAGGCTATACCAGGGCGCTGGCCGACAGCCAGATTTTTGTGGGAAAGATCAGTGCGGTGATGAACCCGGTGACCTATGTGATCGTAAACGGTGCCATTGTGGCCCTGATCTACACCGGAGCGATCCAGGTAAATGTCGGGAATCTGACCCAGGGCGAGGTCATCGCCATCATCAACTACATGTCCCAGATCCTTGTGGAGCTGGTAAAGCTGGCGAACCTGATCATCACTATCACAAAGGCGCTGGCCTGTGCAGACCGTGTTGCAGGTGTGTTTGAAATCCAAAATGAGGATGTGGGTGAGCTTGTCCGGACCTATGCGGCGGAGAGAGGTTCACATGATTCAGTTGCAGACGGCGCTTCCGCTCCCTATCTGCAGTTTGACCATGTCTCCTTAACCTACGCGGGGGCCGGCGCAGAGACCCTTCACGATATGAATTTTACGGTAAATAAGGGCGAGACTGTCGGTGTCATCGGAGGTACAGGCTCCGGCAAGACCTCCCTGGTGAACCTGATCCCCGGATTTTACCCGGCAACCTCCGGCGCCGTGCTCCTGGAGGGCACGGACATCCGGCAGATGGAGGAGGAAGATCTCCGCAGACGCATCGGCGTGGTGCCCCAGAAGGCGGTGCTGTTCAAGGGAACGATCCGCAGCAATCTGCAGTGGGGCAAGCCCGATGCCACGGAGGAAGAAATGTGGCAGGCCATTGATACCGCCCAGGCGAGAGAGGTGGTAGAGGGGAAGCAGGGCAAGCTGGATGCCCCCATTTCCCAGGCCGGCAAAAACCTCTCCGGCGGACAAAGACAGAGGCTGACCATTGCGAGAGCCCTTGTGAGAAATCCGGAAATCCTGATCCTGGACGACAGTGCCTCCGCCCTGGATTATGCCACGGACGCGCGTCTGAGAGAGGCACTGAAGAAGCTGGAAGGCAAAACTACGACCTTTATTGTCTCCCAGCGTGCCTCCACAATCCGGCATGCGGATAAGATTCTGGTGCTGGATGACGGAGAGCTTGCGGGCGTGGGAACCCATGAGGAGCTTTTGGCGGACTGTGATGTATACAGGGAGATTTATTACTCCCAATATCCGGAGGAGAGGCTGAAGGCTGCAAAAAGTACTCTTGCCGGGACGCAAACGCTGGAAGGGGGTGTCCAATAAATGACAGCAAAAAAAATGGAAAAAGAAAAAAAATCCAGACAGATGGAAACCATGAAAAAGGTGATGAATTATATCCGGAAGTACTGGGTGCTGGTGGGCGTATCCCTGATCCTTGCGGCTGTGACAGTCGTACTCACCCTGTATGTGCCGATCCTGACGGGAGATGCGGTGGACCTTCTCCTTGGAAAAGGGGCTGTGGACTTTGCGGCTGTGTTCGGCATTATGAAAAAGATCGTGATCGCCATGATCATCACCGCGGCAGCCCAGTGGCTGATGAACACCTGCAACAACCATATCACCTATCATGTGGTGAAGGATATCAGAGAGGATGCCTTCCATAAGCTGGAGCAGCTTCCCTTAAAATATCTGGATGCAAAAGCCTCCGGCGATATCGTGAGCCGTGTCATCGCGGATGTGGATACCTTTGCGGACGGACTTCTGATGGGCTTTACCCAGCTTTTCACAGGTGTGCTGACGATCCTTGGGACGCTGCTGTTCATGTTTGCCACCAATGTGCCCATCGCCCTGGTTGTTGTGTGCATCACGCCTGTCTCCTTCCTGGTGGCAAGGTTCATCGCGACAAAAACCTTCTCCATGTTCAAGCTGCAGTCCGA
>CAYPSH010000255.1:0-3066 GCA_964413445.1 uncultured Acetatifactor sp. | reverse complement strand
GGGCCGGACTTCCTTCTTTTGAGATCGTCAATAAGCTGATCAAGCGCAGTTGGATCCGGAAGGAGGCCGGAAGCCGTCTTTCCCTTCATCCGCTTGTGGGTGAGGTGATCCGGGAGAATCTGACCCCCGATGCTGAAAACTGCTATGAATTCCTGTCGCGGATGGCTGATTTCCTGTTTGGGGCGTGGGGACGCCCGGTAAAGGAAAATGTGGCAGTGACAGAAAATGTAATTTCCGCTGCCCGGTATTTTCAGCCCGTGGATTTCCGCATCCTGGATGTCTGGCTTACGTTTCCCGCCTTTCTGTGGCAGGTCGGCAAGTTCGAAGACTCTGTCCGGTTTGGCATCTTCCTGTATGAATCCTGCCTGGCGCATTACGGGGAAGCCTCCATGGAGACCGGATTTGTTGCCAGGCTTCTGGGAGGTTGTTATTTTAACACCGGCAGGGAACAGGAATCCATGCCCTGGTATAAGCAGGGGCTGAAATCCATACTCCTGTCGGGGCTCCCTGAGTCGGAGGATCTGGCATTGTCCTATGAGAAAGTAGGGCGCTGCTACACCTGGGAATATGAGCAGAATTTCGACCTGGCGGAGGAATATATGGAGAAGGCTCTGCAGATCCGTTTCCGGCTGAAAGAAGCCCTGGAAAGAGGGGAAAACCTGGAGTGTTTTGAGCGCAGGGAAAATTATAATTATGAGAAAGCCATGGCACGGATCGGGGAATCCTATATGGAAATGGGACGGATGTACCAGGCTATGGGACAATGGGAGAAGGCTCTTGAGATGACACGAAAGCAGGAAAAAATACTTTTGGAAGGTCCAAACGCTTCTCCGTCGTCCCTTGCCTATGACTATTATGACGAAGGGGTTTCCTGTTATCATTTGGGGCTGAATGCCAGAGAAGCCGGAAGAGAAGAGGAGGCGATGACGCATTTTTCATCGGCTCACGAGCTGCTCGTGAAGGCTCTGGAGATCAATTCCAAAATGAGGGGAGAGATTGCCCTGGATACCATCCGCAACGAAGAATACCTGGCAGATACTTACGCTGCCATGAACCGGCTGGGAGATGCTTCCAACTATTATATGGCGGTGGTCAATGCCTATGAGAATCTTCTCGGGGAAGACTGCCCTCATATTGCCAGAGTAAAGAAAAAAATGGACTTCAGTGCCGTAAAATAACGGAAGATACATGAGCAACAACGGCGATACAGGAGGAAATCCTTTGATGAAAGGCAGAAGACTTAAAAAAATACTATATGCAGTTCTCTGGATACTGCCATATTTTGCCGGTCTGGCGGGATATCTGATGGCCGGGGAGCCCCTGATGAATGCCTGCTATGCAGCGTTCACGCTCTATGCGGTAAATCCGGTCTCAGATGCAAATAATGCCTTGATCTTCTTTGCAAAGTGGGGTGCTCCTCTGGTGCTGGCAAGCGGAGTGATCCTTGCACTTCAGGGCTTGGTAAACAGAATCCGGGAATTCTGCACCGGCCTCCATAAGGACGCAACGGCTGTCTACAGCGACAACGAGAACGGCACAATCCTGGCAGAACAGCTAAAACGGGGGATCCTTGTGAAAGACGGGCGGCTCCGGGACGTGGAAAATCACATCCTGCTCTTTGAGAGGGATGCGGACAATCTGAATTTTTACCAAAAAAACCGGGAGCTGCTTCAGGGGAAGAACATCTATCTTCAGTTAAACGAGATAGATTCCTTTCTGCTGAAGGAAAGCTCTGTCCATTTCTTTAACTTGTTTGAGATGGTTGCCAGACAGTACTGGAAATCCTATCCGCTCCTGGGGTATTTTCAGAAGGACAACAAGAGCGTAAAGGTAGCCATTGTGGGTTTTTCCAAACTGGGTCAGCAGATTTTAAACTTTGCGCTCATGTATAATATTTACGATCCTGCCCAGCAGATAGAATACCACATCTGGGGGGAGTCTTCCCTCTATGAGCATATGCTGGAAAATATGGAGCTGATGAACGGAGACAGGATTTTTTACCACAAAAATGACTGGAAGGAAGAGGTGCAGATTTTTTCCTCTATGGACAGGATCATATTGACCGAGGAAAATCAGCCGCAGCTTCTGCAGGCTGTACTGTATCTCACCGGCAAACGGGAGGTCTACTGTTACTGTTCCGGAGGCGCCCCTGTGGAGAGCATTTACAAAAAGGAGAATCTGATCTCATTCGGAAACAACAGGGAAATCCTGACGGAGGAGAATGTGAAGAGCGATACCGTGTACAGAGCGGCCAAAGAACTCAACTATAGATATGCCGTCCTCTATGGGAATGCAGCAGGCGATCCTGCAAAAAAGGAGCAGGAGATGGAGGAGCAGTGGCAGAAGCTGGACGGTTTTACGAAGGGGTCTAACATTGTCTCTGCCGATTACCATGTGATCAGAAAGCTGATACAGGCACATGCAAAGGCCGAAGGCAGGGAGCTTACCATGGATGAACTGGGACAGATGGAGCATTTGCGCTGGTGCAGGTTCCATTATCTGAACCATTGGAAATACGGAGTGCCTGCCGACGGAAGAAACAAGGACGCAGCACTGCGCATCCACAAATGTCTTATCCCATATGAAGAACTCACGAAAGAAGAGCAGGACAAGGATCTGGAGTCGATAAAGGTTTTGATGGATTGTGAGCAATCCGGGAGGTGAAGCTGTGTCCGGCAAGTATGACGATATTATAGATCTTCCCCATCCGGTATCCGGCAAACACCCGCAGATGCCTCTGTTGGACCGCGCGGCGCAGTTTTCGCCGTTTGCAGCTCTGACGGGGCATGAGGATGCCATTGAGGAGACAGCAAGGCTGACAGACAGGCGAATTGAACTGGATGAGGAGAGCAAAGAGATCCTGAACAGGCAGCTTCAGATGATCCTTGAGAAGATAGAGGAACATCCGATGCTGACGATCACTTATTTTGTCCCCGATACAAGAAAAAACGGCGGGGCATACGTGGATGTGACCGGGAGCGTGAAGAAGCTGAATCTGTATGAGCATCAGCTTATCATGATGGATGGCACAAAGATACCCCTTGACGAGATTATCGAGATTAAATA
>CAYPSH010000254.1:0-3083 GCA_964413445.1 uncultured Acetatifactor sp. | reverse complement strand
GATGGTTTGCCAGAGTCAGGCCCCCCGATCCTGTGATCATGGGGTGCAGGGTGAGATTTCCAAGCTGCTCAAATGCTTTTGATAAAAGAGAGGAAAGGGTCTCCCGGATATTGGCATAGTGGCGCTCATAATCGGAAAACAAAATGCGGTGCTCCTCGTCGAGAATCGCTATCTTGACGGTGGTGGAGCCGATGTCAATGCCAAGGGTTGCCGTTTTTAAGATACTTTCCATATGATAATACATCCTTTCTGTGTAAAACCGGTATATCGACATGAGTCGACACACAAAGGCATTATACGCTAACCCTTCACAAATTGCAATGAACAAAACCTGTGAAAACTTTATGAAAATACTGATATTTCTATAAATTGAAAAAAGTCCGGTTTACTTATAAGGGTGGGAATGATAAAATATATCCGTATGCAGTATATGGAAAGGAAATAAAGCTATATGAGTAAATGGGAAAAGAAATTCGGAAAATATGCGATCCCGAATCTGACTTTTGTATTGATCGCATGTTATGTGGCGGGGTATCTCCTGCGATGGCTCGCCCCTTCTTTTATGAATTATCTGACATTAAATCCCTATGCCATCCTTCACGGGCAGATCTGGCGTCTGGTGACCTGGGTGATAGCACCGCCCTCGTCCTTCGACATTTTCACCATCATCATGCTTTTGTTTTACTTTAATCTGGGCACCAGTCTGGAGAGGACCTGGGGGACCTGGAGATACAATTGCTATATTTTTGGGGGAATCCTCCTGACGGTGATCGGAAGCTTTGTCTGCATGGGGCTGTACTATCTGATCCTGGGGGATGCTCTGACACCGACGGTGGCAGGCAGCCTGTTCGCAGCAGGCGCGTGGCAGTTTTCCACCTACTTTATCAACATGTCCATCTTCCTGGCCTATGCGGCGACCTTCCCCGAGGCGCAGGTGCTGCTGATGTTTGTGATCCCCGTGAAGGTAAAGTGGCTGGGGATCGTCTACGGTGTCTTCCTTGTGGTGGAGCTGGTGGAGTACTACAGCCAGGGCATGTACTACTGGTTTGCAGTGGCGGGCATTGCGGCGTCCCTGCTCAATTTCCTGATCTTCTATCTGCAGTCGAGGGGGCACACACTGGTGAGCCCGAAGCAGGTGAAGCGCAAGATGGAGTTCAGACAGGACATCAGAAAGAATCCCAGACCCGGCATCACCAAGCACAAGTGTGCCATCTGCGGCAGGACGGAGCAGGATGATCCGTCCCTGGAATTTCGGTTCTGCTCCAAGTGCAACGGAAATTATGAGTACTGCCAGTATCATTTGTTCACACACGAGCACAGAAAGTAAGAAAGGATTTTTATGAATAAAGAAGTAATGTTTGCGCAGACCCTGGAGAAGGTGAAGACCAAAGCAAGAGAGCAGGGCAACTGTATCAGTGAGGAGCAGGTGAAGGAGGCGTTTGCGGAGCTTGATCTGGGCGAGGAACAGTATCAGATGGTTTTTGACTATCTGCTGAAACATAAGATCGGTATCGGTGAACCGCTAAGTATGGAGGATTGCCTGACAGACGAGGAGAAGGACTATCTCCAGACCTATCTGGATGAGATCGCCTCTCTTCCCACATATACGGACGGAGAGATCACGGCCTTTACCATTTCCGCCATGGCGGGAGAGGCCGAGGCGGCAAGACGGCTTGTGGAGGTTTATCTGAAGGATGTGGTGGATATCGCCAGACTTTACACGGGGCAGGGTGTGTTCCTGGAGGATCTGATCGGAGAGGGAAATATAGCGCTCGCGCTGGGAACAGGCATGCTGGGCAGTCTGGAGAAGCCGGAGGAAGCACAGGGCATGCTGGCAAAGATGATCATGGATGCCATGGAGGATTTTATACAGGAGTCTCTGGACGGCGAGAAGACCGACAGAAAGATTGCCGAAAAGGTAAACCGTGTGGCTGACAAGGCCAGAGAACTGGCGGAGGAACTGAACAGAAAGGTTACGCCGGAGGAGCTTTCGAGGGAGACGGGACTCTCCTTAAAGGCGATCAAGGATGCCATGCGCATCAGCGGCTACAAGATTGAGGATATTGAAAATGAAACTACCGATAGATGACCGGGCAAGCGTCTACGAGGACTACAAATACACCATGCAGGATACCAGCCGGATCTATGTGGGCTGCAAATACACCTTCGGGGAGTTCCTGGAGAACGAGGAGGTGCTGTTTAAACTGCGGATGGTGGTGCAAAGATATATCCTGCCGGAGGTGGATGTGGAGGATACGCTGGAGAGCCACCTGTACTATCTGGAGCCTTCCGGCTTTATCACGAAGATCTACAGGCAGATGAAGGCCAGGATCAAGGTGAATGTCATCGAGGAGAAAAAGGGCTTGTTTGGCAGGGGACAAAAAAGGTATGTGACAAGGCTTCTGACCATAGAGGAGCTGACCGCCATGTCTCCCGAACAAAAGGAAGCGGTAGGACTTGTGATCCAGGAGTTGTCCGTCAGCAAGCTGGCGCTTATGGGATTGTAGACAGGACGGCGCATGTTCCGCCCCAAATAGGAACGATACCACCGGACACACAAAAGCGAATTGAAAAAAACAAAAAACAGACATGTCTGCGGCATTGTATTAAAATGCGCTCAGACAGCAGCAGGCGGAGGAAAGAGGAAAAATGAGAGTAGAAGATTTAAGCACCTACGAGGTGCTGGAGAAGAGAAGGATCGAGGACATTGACAGTGAGGTGTATCTTTGCAGGCATAAAAAGACCGGGGCGAAGGTGGCGCTGATCTCCAATCAGGATGACAACAAGGTATTTTATATCGGTTTCCGCACCACGCCTCAGGATTCCACCGGCGTGGCGCATATCATCGAGCATTCCGTTCTCTGCGGTTCCCGGGACTTCCCGGTGAAGGATCCCTTTGTGGAGCTGATAAAGGGGTCGTTAAACACCTTCTTGAATGCCATGACCTATCCGGACAAGACTGTGTATCCGATGGCAAGCTACAATGACAAGGCTTTCCAGAACCTGATGCACGTGTACCTGGATGCGGTATTTTACCCGAATATCTATGAAAAAGAGGAAATCTTCCGCCAGGAGGGCTGGCA
>CAYPSH010000253.1:0-3118 GCA_964413445.1 uncultured Acetatifactor sp. | reverse complement strand
ATGTTTGCAAGAGCGATATTTCCTTCCCGGAAAGAATGGATAAAGAGGATTGGTACCAGGTAGACGTACTTACTTGTGCGGCACCGAATCTTGGGCGAATTCCGGGCAATTTGATGAATCTGATAAAGCCAAATGCCGGAGATAAAGCTGCAGATATGAAGGCGGACGAATTACTGGAAATTCATTTACGCCGAGTGGAACGGATCTTTCGAGTGGCAGCAGAAAACGGGGCAGAGGTGCTGATCTTGGGCGCGTTTGGCTGCGGTGCATTTTGCAACCCGCCGGAGATAGTGGCAAGGGCATTTAAGACGATTCAAGAGAAATATGAGACATACTTTGATGTGATTGAGTATGCTGTATTCTGCGGCAGACATGAGACGCAGAATTATGATACCTTTGTGGAAACCTTTTCTGGAAGATCCAGAAAATGAGCGCAGATAAAAAATCAAAAAAGAATGGAGGAAAAACATGGGAAGGGTTCAGTTGGAGAATGACAGGATATCCATTGCGGTGGATTCGCATGGAGGAGAGCTGAGGTCTCTTGTGAAAAAGGATACGGGAACGGAGTATCTTTGGCAGGCGGACCCGAAGTACTGGGGCAGGAGTGCGCCGGTCCTGTTTCCGTTTGTGGGAAGTGTAAACGGCGGTGAGTTCAGGACGAAGGGCCGCACTTATCCGATGGGACAGCACGGCTTTGCGAGGGACATGGAGTTTGAACTGGAGGAAAGGACGGAGGACAGCCTTTGGTTTGCGCTGCGCTCTGATGAGAAGACACTGGAAAAATATCCCTATGCCTTTGTGCTGAAGCTGGGATATCGTCTCCTGGCAAACGGTGTGCAGGTACTCTGGCAGGTGGAAAATCCGGGGCAGGAGGAGCTTCCCTTCTCCATAGGCGGACATCCGGCCTTTCATTGCCCGATCAGGGAGGGGATAAAGCAGACCGACTGCGGGCTTTTGTTTGATGTGGACGGGACGCTGGTGAGCACACGCCTGCAGGGCGGGCTTGCATCCGACGAACAGGATCTCTATGAGCTGCAGAGCGGTTTCCTGCCTGTGACAGAGCATCTGTTTGACAGGGATGCGCTGATCATCGAGGGTCAGCATGTGAAAAAGGTATCGCTGTGTGATGAAAATAAAAATCCCTATCTGACCGTTGAGATGGATGCACCTCTCTTCGGCATCTGGTCTCCGACGGGGAAGAACGCCCCGTTTATCTGCATAGAGCCCTGGTACGGCCGCTGTGACCCTGTGGGCTTTACGGGAGAGCTGCGGGACCGCAAGTGGGGCAACCTTCTGGCGCCGGGCGAAGTCTGGAAAGCAGCTTTTACGGTTACAGTGTGATGATCGGGAGGCAGTCAGAGTGGTGACAAAACAGGAAGCAGCTTATCTGGAAAGCTTCCGGGGAGAGCTGGAAGCAGCGGCGGAGGAACTTAGGACAAAAAAATTGCCGGAACTGAGGGAAGAGGATTTCCTTCTGTTTCAGAGGACAGGCAACCGGCTGGTCTATGAAAATGCCTATTTCGGGCGAAGAAAATATCTGACGGTATTCGGGATCCTCGCGGAATTCGGGAAGAGGCGGGAGGATGTGGAAATGCTGTCCTCTGTGATAGATGCGGTGTGCGAGGAGAAGTACTGGGCTCTCCCTGCCCATGTGAATGCGGCGGAGCCGGATGTGAACACAGTGGATCTTTTTGCGGCAGAGACAGCACAGACGCTGGCTGAAATGGTGTACCTTTTTGGCGATCTGCTCCCTGCCCGGACGGCGGAGCGGGCCAGAGAGGAAATAAGGAACCGGGTGCTCGGGCCGTTCTGCAGCCGGACATACGGGTGGGAGACAAACAAGAGCAACTGGTCGGCAGTGTGTGCCGGTTCCGTGGGGATGGCAGCGATCTATATGAACCGGATGGGAAGCTTCCCCAAAGCCATGGAAGAGCAGTGCATCCGGCGTGTCTGCGACGCGCTGAAATATTATCTGGACGGCATGGAGGAGGACGGGGCATGCACGGAGGGACTCGGCTACTTTTCCTACGGCATGAGCTATTACGCGGCATTCGCGGAGCTTTTCTGTGAGGAGAGCGGAGGCAAGGTCAATCTGATGACGCAGCCTAAGTGTGACAAAATTGCCATGTTCCAGCAAAAATGCTTTTTCGGAAACGGTCTCAGCTTAAGCTTTTCGGACGGAAGCCGGAATGAGAAATTCCTTCCGGGGCTCACGGCATTTCTGGCACATCAGTTTCCCCAGGTAAAAACGCCTGACTACCGCGTGGCAAGGGGACTGGAGGATGATGCCTGCTACAGGTGGCTTACCAATGAGCGGAATATCAGATGGCTCCTGCGCTATGGCGGGCATGAGGAGGATGGGCGTGACCTTTCCGCCTGCGATCTGCTGCCAAAAGCCCAGTGGATGATCTGCAGGGATGCCTGCGGAAACGGGTTTGCCGCCAAGGGCGGACATAACGACGAAAATCACAATCACAATGATGTGGGCAGCTTTCTTTGTGTCTGCAACGGTGAAATGCTGCTCGCCGACCTGGGGGCAGGGGAGTACACGAAGGATTATTTCGGTGACGGACGGTATGAAATCCTCTGCAACCGCTCGCTGGGGCATAGCGTCCCGCTGATCAACGGCCGGGAACAATGTCAGGGCAGGAACTATGCTGCGGACTCCTTTTCCTGGAATGAGGAGGAGAAAATGCTCCGTATTTCTTTTGCGGGGGCTTATCCGGCCGGGCTTGTGAAGGAACTGGTCCGCAGCATAAGCTTCTCCGGCGGCAGGACAGAGAATGTGCCGGTAAAGCTTACGGTTACGGATCGTTTTGTACCCTGTGCCCGGACAGAAAAAATAACAGAGAATCTGATCACGGCTTATCTGCCAAAGACAGAAGATATGGGTGAAAATCACGGGACTGCGATCGTGATAGAGGGAGAGAAGAGTCTTTGCAAAATAAAGGTGAGCCAGACGGCGGATGTCAGGATAATCCCAAAGGAACACCATGAACATGACGGAAGCTTAGTGACAGTGTATCTGATCCAATGGGATGTGCCCTTTTGCGAGGACGGGGCGACTGTTGAGATGGAGATTACCATGATGTCAAAATTGCCTTAAAAGAAGTCAAAT
>CAYPSH010000252.1:0-3126 GCA_964413445.1 uncultured Acetatifactor sp. | reverse complement strand
GCAGGGGGCGTCAATCCACACGGAGATCTTCGGCTCGGACCACTGCCCGGTGGAACTGACGATGGACTTTATCCATTGACAAGAAAAACGGTATAGTAGTATGATGAAAAAGTACCCGTCTGGTGAAGGCTGAGGTACTTTTTCGTCGCTGCATGGGAATTTTTTGTTGTGACATACTGGCGTAAGAATTTTCAAATAGCCGGACTTGACAGATTTTTGCAGTAGGGCAGGAGGAAGTTATGGATATTGAGAGAGTTTTGGCACAGGTGGATGCCTTTTTTGAGGAAAACAAGGGAAAAGAGGCAGAGAAACTGATGCAGGAGAGCATCGTCCGGGCGATGGAGGAACAGGATGACAACAGTCTGCTCCAGCTCCTGAATGAGATTGTTGGCTATTATCGCGAGACAAGCCAGAAGGAAAATGTCTATCAGTTTTCCGCACAGGCCATCGCCCAGGCGGAGCGCATGGGGCTGAAGGGCACCATTCCCTACGCAACCACCCTCTTGAATGTGGCAAATGCTTACCGCGCCTGCGGAAGATTAAAAGAGTCGGAAGGGTATTACAGGCAGGTACAGGAGATTTATGACAGACAGCTCTCGCCGGACAGTATGTTTGTGGCAGGGCTGAAAAATAATATGAGCCTGCTCTATCAGGAGATGGGAGAGTTTGAAAAAGCGAAGGAGCTTCAGCTTGAGGCGCTTGCCATTGTGGAGCACAGCGATGCGCCCTATGAGCTGGGAGTGACCTATGCAAACCTTGCCGGAACCTGTATGCAGCTTGAGCAGGTGGAGGAGGCAGCCCGGTATGCGGACGCCTCTGTGCGGGTGTTTACGGAACACGGTGTGGCGGACAGCCATTACGGGGCGGCGCTGGCGACTCTGGGCGCCTGCTGTTATCATGAAAAGAGATATGAGGAGGCCTGCGGCTATTACAGGAAGGCCATGAAGATCGTGGAGGACAGCCTGGGTCAGAATGAGTCCTGGCACAGATTGAAAGAATATGTAGAGGCTTGTGAAAAGGCGATGGGGGAGGAGAGGACGCTGCCCGCGGCAAAGGGTATGGAACTGGCGGAAAAGTATTATGAGAGCTTCGGCAGACCGATGATCGCAGAGAAATTCCCGGATTATCAGGACAGGATCGCAGTGGGACTTGTGGGGCGCGGTTCGGACTGCTTCGGCTACGATGACGAGGCGAGCCGTGACCATGACTGGGGACCGGAGTTCTGTCTCTGGGTGACGGATGAAACCTATGAGGAGATCGGCGAGGAGCTGCAGAAGGCTTATCAGGAGCTGCCGGATGTGTTTCAGGGCATCAAACGGGCGCCCTATGTCAGCGGCCAGAACCGGAGAGGAGTCATCCGTATCTCCGATTTCTACAGAGGGCTTGTGGGTGCGGATACCTATGAAAAAATAGACTGGAGAAGTGTCAATGACTACGGCCTGGCGGCAGCGGTCAACGGCAAGGTTTTTAAGGACGGGGAAGGTGTGTTCACTGCGTTTCGGGAAAAGCTGAAAAAGGGCTACCCGGAGTCCATCCGCTACCTGAAGCTGGCGGAGAGCGCATCCCGGTTTGCCCAGACCGCGCAGTATAATTTCCCGAGGATGCTGAAACGGGGAGACACCTTTACGGCGGGGATGATGGCCTGGGACGGCATGAAAGAGGCCGTGAAGCTGCAGCACTATGCGGAGGGCAGATATCCTGTGCATGACAAGTGGCTGTACAGAAGTCTCCAGGAGACGCCGGAGGGCAGGGAGGCAGCAGGGTATCTTGCCAGGGTACAGAGGCTTCTGGCGGGAACGCAGCCTCAATCTGCGGTACAGGCTTTGGAAGAGTTGGGAGAATATTTTGCCAGGGAGCTGTACCGGCTGGACATCATCAGCGACATTGACTCTTATCTGGATGCCCACAGGGACGAACTGCTGTACAAGGCAAGTCTCGCTGAAAAGTCGGATGAGGAGCTGGTGGAGGCGATCGCCCGTCTGGAGTTTGAAGCTTTCGACAAGGTAAAGAATGAGGGCGGCAGAGCCAGCTGCCAGAATGACTGGCCCACCTTTTCCATTATGAGAAAGAGCCAGTATCTGACCTGGAACCGCACCATGCTTCTGCAGTACCTCTATGATTTCCACAGGGAATACCTGAGAGGCCACAATCTGATCGAGGAAAAGTACGGCAGGATGATGGAGAGCACGGCGCCGGAGCAGTATGAGAAGATCCGGGATCATTTCCCGCTCCTGACGGAGGAAAAGAAGAATATCATCGAGCAGATCTGCAGTATGCAGGTGGGGTGGATGGAAGCCTTCGCGGCGGAATATCCGGCGCTGGCTGACAATGCGAGGAGCATCCACACCTCGGAGGACAACCCCTTCAACACCTCCTATGAAACCTATCTGCGAGGTGAGATCGGAACCTACTCGGACAAGATGCTGGAGCTTTACGGCAGATATATCGTAGGGTATGCGAGAGAGGGAAAGAATCCGGCCTATGACATTATGGGGAACAGTGTCCGGATGTACGGGTATCAGGACATCGATGAGGCGGAGAAAAAGACAGCGGAAGCCTGGTAAAATATCCAGGCAACATAAAAACGGCACTCGGTCAGCGGACGGGTGCCGTTTTTATGCTGCCCGGTGTTCGTTTGTCAAAATCCTCATTCAGAGTCATGGAAGGCGTTCTCCTCTGAACCGAGATAGCGGGCATATTGGAGCAGGTTGCGGATGTTTCCTGTCTTCTCACAGGCGAGGACAGTATTTAAGACATCCAGAACCGTGTATTCTTTCAGGACAAGCCGGTTTAAGGTCTGCGGGTCGTAGCGATATTTTGTCCTGCCCAACAGATAATCGGTGGTGACCTTGTAGAAATCCGCCAGCAGACACAGAGTGTTCAGGTCCGGCGAGTGAACATTGTTTTCATAGTTTGATATCGTACCGATGGAAAGATTCAAATGACCTGCCAGTTCTTTCTGAGCCAGATTATTCTCTTTACGTAAAGCTGCAAGTATCTGTCCGATCTCTTCCATAAATATTCTCCTCTTGTGTTTGTTTTATTGTCTGTATAAAGTATTTACATTTATTGTATATTTTTTCATGTTTAATGGAATGCAGTTTCATAATGACAATAAAAATAGTG
>CAYPSH010000251.1:1375-3163 GCA_964413445.1 uncultured Acetatifactor sp. | reverse complement strand
GCCTTCCTGTACTTCTCCCGCTCATCCTTCTCCAGCAGATAATTTTTCCACATCTCATCCAGCTCTTTTGCGCTGGACACACCATATTTCAGGCGAAGGTATTCCAAAAGGTTGGTATTGTTCACATACCGGATTTTCACTTTATTCTGCAGGAGGATGATCTTGTTGATCCCGATCTCCACCCGACGCATTTCCCTCTTGGCATCCATATGCTTTGAGTAGATCGCTACCAGGGCAAACGCCGACGCACCCGCCGTGATCAGATAGCCCAGCTTGGTGTCCATCTCAAGAAAGAACTGCAGAAACAGAAGAAGGGCAATACACAGTCCCAGCGCCGTCACGCAGATCAGCGCCATCCCTTTTGTATCCGAGATAATACCCATCAGTTCATTCTCGCGGTAGATGTAGGCGTGCTTCTCGCCGTCCAGCCTGTTTAAATCCTGTCGGATCAGATCCTGATAATTTTCCGCCTCCGACAGCTTATCATATCCCTCCTGCACATCACCGATGACGCGCTCCATGTGCTGATACTGCTCATCCGTCATGCGGCGGGGCCTGTCCATAAAGTCTGACTTGCTGTTCTGCAGAAGTGACACCCGCTTAGCGCTGTCCTTGAGCAGCGCACTCTCCTCCTCCGGCAGATTTTCAATCTCTTCCATATCCTTGAGGTAGGAGGTCACCATGTCATATTCATAGTTCAGATTCTCCAGTTCCCTGGTGGCATCCGCTATTTTCTCCAGACAGTTTCTGACATAGTCTTCCCGCTGGCTCTTATCATGATAATTGATTTCTCTCTCCCTGACAACCTCATCTTCCTCTTCCCAGGATTCTTCCTCGTAGTAGTCCTCGTCCTCATCCCGCTTAAACCTTGCCAGTAAATTTTTCAGCAATCCCATCTTTTACTCCTTTTCTGTTCAGAGTCCACCTCCAAAATGCTCCGGATTACGACACACTCTCCCTGTATTTTGCCTTCAACTCCGTAGTTAACTTTTCTATCTCCTGATAATAAGGTGCTGCCGTTCCCATCACGCCGTTGCCCTCCTCCTTAAACACCTGCAGGGTAAACAGCATGCGGTTTTCGTCAGTGCCCTCAAACTGCCCGTAAGCCTGTTCCATCTGCCTCTCCACCCTGAGAGACGCCTCATGATATTCCGGATGCTCCGAGATAAACGCAAGGTAGTCTTTTTCCTGCATCGACATGCGCAGCGCCGTCAGATAAGCGAGCAGGCTCTCGTCCTCCGCTTCCGTCTCATACGCCTGCAGGAACCAATCCGCCGCCTGGCTAAACAAAAACATGCCTGCGCAGGTCACGCCCATGTTGTGCAAAAGCTTGGAACGCAATGCCCTGTCCGTCTCCGACAGCTGCAAAAGCAGGCTGTAATACTGTTCCATAGCGGCATAGTATTTGCGGTTTTGCAGGAGATAATCAGCCTTTGCCTTCTTTCTTTCATAAGGGTTCAAGCCCTCATTGGATTTGATGATCTCCTCCGTCCTTGCCACCACGTCCGCCGGATAGAGATTCACATACTCCAGAATCGTACCCACATAAGCCATCGTAGACGCCTTCTGGTTCAGAATGGAGTACAGGGTATGAGCAAGCTGCTCCAAACCGCACTGTTCCTCCAGCCATTGTACCATCTTTTGCTGCATGACGTCCTGGTCGATCAACTCTGCCTTCTCCACAAAAAGGTAACACAGTTCTTCCACGGAATAAAGATTTACGTAAAATTTATCCATAAAATATGGTTTCCCGGCATATCTGCCGGTTCCCATGATAACACGTCCCAC
>CAYPSH010000251.1:0-1275 GCA_964413445.1 uncultured Acetatifactor sp. | reverse complement strand
ACACTGGCACCTGAAACTTCTCTTCCCACACCTGACCGGAGGACGCAAACAGTTCTCCGAACCCTAAGTCAGCCACCCTGACCTGTACAGTGTCCGGTGAACACATTGATATCTCCATGTGATATCTGGTAAAGGGCGTGTCCTGCATACCTGAGCCCTGCAGCAGGATTTCCCGGACTTCTCTCTCTTTTCCGTTGACCGGTGTGATCACAAAGGCAAGCTCCTTTTCCCGCTCCAGCAGGAAATCACATTCCTTGTGTACCTCGTACCAGTTTTCTCCGGCATCCAGCAGCGCGTAGTAGGTTTCCTTGCCCTGCCGGTACACGTTCATGCCAATATTGGATTTCAGTTTATCCTTGCCGAGAAAAACATGTTTCTGTCCCATTTCACTGGGTTCAAACTTTTCCAGCAGCCCATAGCAGGCGCCGCGGCTGAACAGATTGTTGCCCTTAAAAACTCTCCTATTATGGCAGAGAAATTGTAACGATTGTTCATTCCACTCGGTTCTGAATCCATCTCCTAAAAGGTACGCAGAGGATATGATCCTGCCGCTGCAAAGCTTTTGGAGAATATTCAGGAATTTTTCGTCCGCCATTTGGCAGGCATCCCGTCTGATTTCTTCCTCCTCTGTCTCAGGCGGAATGGGAAGTGTCTCATAAACCTGTTCTTCGATCAGGGTCACGATGGGCGTTGTCCGCTTGTTGCACTCCATCCGGTATAATTTCAGCCGCACGCCGTCATGCTCACAGGCAAGCACCTGATACGTCCACAGCTCCGGTGGCTGATGCAATACGAAGTAATACAGGCTCTCCGTGTGGCTCTGCAGATAAATCTGCTTCGTCCGCAGCATCAGATTTGCCGCCACCTGGGACAGGATCTCCACCATGCGCTCATCCAGACAATCTACCGTAAACAGCAGCCCGTCGATGCGCTCCGGGGGTGCGATCAGACTAAGCAGCGTCATACTGCGCTTCACAAACAGGGTCAGCAGCGCCACCGGATCATATTCCTCCCCGTCCACGGTAACCTTTTCGCCCTTTCCTGCCAGTGCCAGCAGCCCTTCCACCGGGCACATGTCCTCTTCCTCCCGGTGCTTGACGGCATCCTTTCCGAAATACCACTGACCCGTTCCTTTTCGTTTACATAACACAGTCGGAATGTTATACTGCTTCGTCCCTGTCACGGTCGCCGCCATCTCCACATCCGTCTGTCCGTAAATGCAGTAGCTGATCTGGGAATACTGCTCCCCCAGGTCATACCCTACCAGGACGCTTC
>CAYPSH010000250.1:0-3178 GCA_964413445.1 uncultured Acetatifactor sp. | reverse complement strand
AGCCGCCGTGATATTGTCCGTCTTTCTGGCTCTGCTGCTGGCTGTAAGCCTGATCGCCGTTCTGTCCCCCAAAAGAAGCAGCAATTCTTACGTGGCGGATATTTACCAGAACGGCGAATTGCTTCAGTCCGTGGCGCTTTCCGGTGTCGACTCCCCCTACACCTTCACTGTGGAAGGAGAGGATCACTGTACCAATCAGATTGAGGTCCGCAGGGGAAGCATCGCAGTAATCTCCGCCGACTGTCCCGACAAGCTTTGTGTGGGACAGGGCTTTATCAGCGATTCCAGGATCCCGATCACCTGTCTTCCCAACAGACTGGTCATTGTCTTAAGAGCAGAAGACGAAGCAGGAACCTCTGCCGATACACCGGATGCCGTAACCTACTAAAAAGGAGTCTCGCCATGCCGTTAAAAAAGCTGACTTATCTCGCCTTATACACATGCCTTTCCCTGGCTGTCTATGCCATCGAGAGCGCGATCCCTCCTCTTGTGCCCATCCCGGGCATCAAGCTGGGGCTTGCCAATATCATCACACTCGTTCTGCTTACCTATGACAGCCCGAAATCCGCAGCCTATGTGCTGACAGCACGGCTCCTGCTCTCCTGCTTTCTCTTCGGTCAGCTTCTCAGCCTGCTTTACAGCATCGCCGGAGGATTCCTGAGCCTTCTCGTCATGTGCCTGGTCAGCCGTCTGCTGCAGAGAAGAAAGGTTTTTATCACCGGTGCCATGGGCGGGCTCACCCACAATCTGGGGCAGCTCCTGATCGCCCTGCTTGTGACAGCGACCCCCGGGGTGCTGGCCTATCTTCCCTTTTTGATCATAAGCGGCATCCTGACCGGACTCTTTACCGGTCTCTGCACCATGTTTGCCGGACGCTTTCTCATGCCCCATCTGCCGGGATATGATAGGAAGCGCTGACCGCGGACGACAGATTCAGTTCTTCCAGCATCTGGGCCGCCGTTTTTCTGAAGACCGGATGGATGAGCCCCGGCGCCAGCTCGCATAAGGGCTTCAGCACAAATTCCCTGTTTTTCATATCCGGATGAGGTATGGTCAGGTTCTCCTCTGCGCACACCAGATCCTCATAAAAAAGGATGTCCAGGTCCAGGGTTCTGGGACCCCAGCGGAGAGTCCGCTTTCTGTCCGCCTTGTTTTCTATTGTATGCAGCAGTTCAAGGAGCTCCTCCGGAGGGAGCAATGTCTCCATCTCCAGCACGCCGTTTAAAAAATCTGCCTGGTCCGTGACTCCGTAGGCTTTCGTCTCCGTCAGCTCAGATACCTTTTTTACACGGCAGCACGGATTTTCTCTCAAAGCATTCACCGCTCCCCTGATATATCCCTCACGGTCCCCCATGTTAGAGCCGAGTGCCACATATGTGCTGTGCCACCCTCTGTGTACCTTTACAGACACACAGCCGAAGGGAAGAGGGATCGGCGCATTTGGCTTTCTGATCTCCAGGTCAATGGAATTTATCAAATCATATTTTAACAAAATCGCTTCTGATAATCCTTCGGCAACCGCCTCCAGGAGCTGACAGGTGTTCTTCTGCATCCATTCGGTGATAAACCCGCACACAGCACCATAGTCGGTGGAAAGCTCCAGACAGTCCCTTTTTCCGGCCTGACGGGTATCCGTATAGAGAACCGCATTCACAAAAAACACCTGTCCTTTTTCTGTCTCCTCCGGATAAACGCCGTGATGGGCAAATACCTCCAGCTGCTCTATTCTGATCTCATCCCTTCCCATCATACGGTCTGCTTCCTCCTCTCAAAATTTCCACGGCGGTCCAAAAACCCATTACACTCTGCCCGGATGCCTGCTCCTGTTCAGCCTTTCCCCAGGATCGCCTCCGTCATCCGAATGGCTCTGACATTCTCCTTCACATCGTGTACCCGCACAAACATACAGTCCTTCAGGACTGCAAACACTGTGGTGACAAGTGTTCCCTCCACGCGCTGGTCTGCGGGGAGGTCAAGGGTGAGTCCCACCACCGATTTGCGGCTGCAGCCTAAGAGGAGCGGATAACCGAGCACACGGAATTCTTCCAGGCAGTCTATGATCTCCAGATTCTGCTCATAGGTCTTTGCAAAGCCCACACCCGGGTCCAGAATGATTTTTTCGTCTGCGATCCCCGCCTTCTCCGCCAGATGAATGGTCTGGGTCAGATCTGCCGCCACATCCTGTAAAAAGTCCCTGTAGTCGGTATTTTTCCGGTTGTGCATCAGACAGCAGGGCAGTCCGCTCTCAGAAATAACACCTGCCATTTTATCGTCATACTTCAGTCCCCAGATGTCATTGATCAGATCTGCCCCTGCCCTGATCCCTGCCAGAGCCACAGCGGATTTGTATGTGTCCAGCGACACGGGTATGTCAAAGCTTTTCTTGACCTCCTCGATCACAGGGACGACCCTTGCGATTTCCTCCTCGTCGGGAAGCAATGTGTACCCGGGTCTTGTGGATTCGCCGCCGATATCGATCACATCGGCTCCCTCCGCGATCATATCCTCCACATGCTTAAGCGCCCTGTCCCTGTCATTCCACCTTCCGCCGTCCGAGAAGGAATCCGGCGTCACATTTAAAATCCCCATCACATAAGTGTGTCCCTTGGTCTGAAATTCCCTGTTTCCGATTTTCATAACAATCCTCATTTCTGCGCTTCTATTTGAGCGGTCATTGTGCGATCAATATTTGATGGTAAGATTTTTCTTGTTTCCCTTCCAGTTGCAGTCCGCCTCCGCCTTACAGGCAAAGCAGGCTCTGCTGGCCTTATCCGCCCGGTACAGAAGTCCCGTCAGGTTTCTCTCCTTTGCCGCCTCCGGGTTCCTATGGTTTAATATCGCTTTAACAATAACGGCTGTTTCTTTTTCATCAAACCCGCATTCCCGAAGGATGTCCGGAGCCAGCGCCGCGCTTGCCTGTTCATGGGGCGTTCCGCCCGTGTACTGCTCGTGTTTCCCGATATCGTGAAGCAAGGCCGCCCCATAGATCATTTCCTCCGCCTCGCCGATTTCCTCCTGCAGATTGATGATCATGGCGATCCTCGCCACATCCAGAAAATGGACGATATCATGGCGGCAGAAGCGCCTGTCCGCCTCTGCCGCCACATTCTTTTCCAGATTTTCAATAAATAAAGGATGATTTAATATTTTGTCTATTCTTTCCATATCCGCTTCTTTC
>CAYPSH010000249.1:0-3195 GCA_964413445.1 uncultured Acetatifactor sp. | reverse complement strand
ATGGGGTTCATCTGCCACTCAACGGCGGGGATTTTCGCTTGGCTTAATGACATTGAGGCTTTACCTCATCGTTTTCTGCGGCTGTCAGAGGCTCTTTGCCTCATTTCGTTTTCTACGGCTATCGGATGCTCTTTACCTCATATCCGGCCTCGGTCACTGCTGCGCTGAGCGCATCGTCGGAAACCTCTCCTTCAAACTCCACCGCCGCGGCCTTATTCTCCAGGCTCACATTCACGTTTTTCACGCCTTCCACAGCCTCCAGAGCCTTCTGCACTCTGCCTGTGCAGTGCGCACACATCATTCCCTCGATCGTCATTGTCTTTGTCATTGTTTTGTCCTCTCTTTCCTGTCCTGATTTTCTGTTTTTTGATTTATTTGTTTTTATATCTACTACTTCGGCCTTCTTCTGTTTCTCATTCCCGGCCTTGGACTGCTCCGTCTGCTGCTTTCCGGTTTTCTCCCGTTTTTCTTTCAGAGTCTTTTCCACCCGTTCCTGCTTCTCAGTCTTCTGTCGGCTGTCCTTTTCAGCTTTTGCCGTCTCCGTCTGCTGCTTTTCCGTCTGCTGCTTTTCCTTCTGCTGCTTTCCTGTCCGGCTTTTCGTTCCCTGTGCTCTCGTCTCGCTCTGAAAGCTCTTAAGGCGCAGGGCATTCCCCACCACGAAGATACTGCTTAAGCTCATGGCGGCAGCGCCGAACATCGGATTCAGTTTCCATCCGAAGACCGGGTACCACACACCCGCTGCCAGCGGAATGCCGATGGCATTGTAAAAGAATGCCCAGAACAGATTCTGCCTGATGTTGCGGATGACCGCCCGGCTCAGCTTCACCGCCGTCACCGCATCCCTTAAATCGCTCTTCATCAGCACAATGTCGGCGCTTTCCATGGCCACATCCGTTCCGGCACCGATCGCCATACCCACATCCGCGGCCACAAGGGCAGGGGCATCGTTTATGCCGTCACCGATCATGGCAACCCGCCTTCCCTGGTCCATAAGCGCTCTGACATGCTTTTCCTTGTCCTGCGGCAGGACCTCCGCCACAGCCTCCTCGATGCCTGTCATTCTCCGCACAGCCTCCGCCGTGCGCTTGTTGTCGCCGGTGAGCATCACCACATGAATCCCCATTTTCTTTAAGCTCTGGATTGCCTCCACGGAGCTTGCCTTGATTTCGTCCGCCACCTCGATGTTTCCGAGAAGCCGCCCTTCCTGCGCCACGAGAAGAGGTGTCATTCCCTCCGCCGCGATTTCATCCAGCCCCTGTCTTACCATCCGGTCTATGGCGATACCGTTTTCTTCCATGTAGGCGATATTACCCACAAAAACCCGGGTTCCGGCCTTCACCCCTGCGTCCTTCTGCACCGCAAAGGACACCTCTCTCTTGCCTTGCCTGTTTTTTCCTGCCACAAAGAAAGCCGTCGGTCCGTCTCCGGAGGGGTGCAGGGGGCGGGGCGGAATCGCTTCCTCCAGGACGCCTTCCACACCTCTGCCGAAGACAGCCTTGAAATCCCTTATCTTCAGTTCGTCCAGCCCATCCTTTTTCGCGTACTCCACCACAGCCTCCGCCAGAGGATGCTCGCTCTTTTTCTCCAGGGCAGCCGCGATCTGCACCATCGTATTTAAAGACATATCCTGGACATAGCAGCCCGTGCCCATTACCCTGAGTTCCCCGGAGGTGATAGTGCCTGTCTTATCCAGCACCACCGTATCAATCTCCTTCGCCCGCTGCAGCGCCTCCCCTGACTTGATCAGGATGCCGTTTGAGGCTCCCACGCCGGTTCCCACCATGATCGCCACGGGCGTTGCCAGCCCCAGGGCACATGGACAGGAGATCACAAGCACCGCGATGGCACAGGAGATGGCAAATTCCGCTCCGGCTCCCGCGATCAGCCACAGTATCAGCGTCACGATGGCAATGGCGATGACGACCGGCACAAAGATTCCTGCCACCTTGTCTGCCAGCTGAGCGATGGGTGCCTTGCTGGCGCTGGCCTCCTCCACCAGACGGATGATCGTCGACAGCGTGGTATCCTCCCCCACTCTGTCCGCACGGCACTTCAGAAATCCGGACTTATTCACCGTGGCGGAGACCACCCTGTCCCCTGCATGCTTCTCCACGGGAACGCTCTCCCCGGTGATGGCTGCCTCGTCAATGCTGGAATTTCCCTCAAGCACCGTTCCGTCCACAGGGACGAGACTCCCGGGCTTGACCAGGAAGATATCTCCCTCCCGCAAAAATTCCGTGGGGACTTCCTCCTCGGTCCCGTCCTCTCTTAGCACAAGAGCTGTCTTGGGCGACAGATCCATCAGCTTTGTGATGGCCTCGCTGGTCTTTTTCTTTGACCGGCTTTCCAGATATTTTCCCACGGTGATCAGCGTCAGGATCGTGCCCGCCGACTCGAAATACAGGTCATGGGAATACTGCTCCACTGCCGCCATATCCCCGTGTCCCAGCCCCCAGCCGATGCGGTACATGGCAAAAATACCGTAGCCGATCGCCGCCGATGACCCAAGGGCTATCAGGCTGTCCATGTTGGGAGACAGTCTGAACAGGGTCCTGAAGCCCACAATGAAAAATTTCCGGTTCATGTAGACGATGGGTAACAGCAGAAGAAACTGTGTCAGGGCAAAGCTCATGGCATTTTCATTTCCATGCAGATAGGTCTGCACGAACCCCGGTACCGGCAGGCCGAACCACTCCTTGAGCATATGGTGCATCGACACATACATCAGGGGGATCAGGAACACAACAGATACCCACAGGCGCCGTTTCATGACGATTGATTCCCTCTCCGCTTTCTTCTGTACACTGTCACGGCCGCCCGCCGGAGACTTCCTCCCGACTGATCCGTTCTCTGCAGCTTTCGTCCCGGCTGCGCTTTTGTCCGCAGGTGCTTCCTTTCTCTCGCCGCTGCCTCCGATGATCAGCGACGCTCCGTAGCCTGCCTTCTCCACAGCCGTCGCGATCCTGTCCCAGTCAAGCCTGCTCTCGTCATACTCTATTTCCATGGTCTCCGTCAGAAGATTGACAGA
The DNA here is from genome assembly GCA_964413445.1 of uncultured Acetatifactor sp. Taxonomy (GTDB): domain Bacteria; phylum Bacillota; class Clostridia; order Lachnospirales; family Lachnospiraceae; genus Acetatifactor. The sequence goes on along the minus strand of CAYPSH010000249.1, from coordinate 167 downwards.
AGCCTTCTCCACGCCCTCCAGCTTTTTCACCGCTTTCTCCACATGCGCCGAGCAGGCAGAGCATGTCATACCCGATATGTGATAGCGCTCCTTCACAAACTCTCACATCCTTTCTTTCACTTTCTGTAACCCCAGGTTCCCGCAATGGCTGCACCGGATGGATTTCC
>CAYPSH010000248.1:0-3201 GCA_964413445.1 uncultured Acetatifactor sp. | reverse complement strand
TTCTCGCTCATCATCTTTCCTCCTCCAGATATTTCTTTTCCAGTTCGATCACCTGTCTCATGGCGTCCGGACCGGGTGCTCCCACAGTGAGTCTCTTTTCCACACAGGTCTTTAAGGACACCGCATCATAAATGTCCTCCTCGAAATATTCACTGATGCTCTTCAGTTCTTCCAGGGAAAGCGCATCGATGGAAGTATTCTTTTCGATGCAGTACAGGACAAGCCGTCCGATGATCCCGTGGGCGTCCCTGAAAGGAACTCCCTTGCCGACCAGATAATCGGCCGCATCGGTCGCATTGGTAAACCCGTTCATGGCGCTTGCCGCCATGCGGTCCTTCTTAAATTTCATGGTCTGCAGCATGCCGGTAAACAGTTCCAGACAGTCCTTCACGGTATCGATCGCGTCGAAGGCAACCTCCTTGTCCTCCTGCATGTCCTTGTTGTAGGCAAGCGGGATCCCCTTCATGGTGGTGAGCAGTGACATGAGCGCACCGTAGACACGTCCTGTCTTGCCTCTCACAAGCTCCGCGATATCGGGGTTTTTCTTCTGCGGCATGATGCTGCTCCCCGTGGAAAAGGCATCGTCTATCTCCACAAACTGATATTCGTTGGAATTCCAGATGATGATCTCCTCGCTGAACCGGCTCAAATGCATCATGACCGTGGAAAGAGCCGCCAGAAACTCGATCAGATAATCCCTGTCAGATACGGAATCCATGCTGTTTAAGGTGGGGCCGTCAAAGCCCAGAAGGGATGCCGTGTACTCTCTGTCCAGGGGGTAGGTTGTCCCCGCGAGAGCGCCTGCTCCAAGGGGGCAGTAATTCATCCGCCTGTAGATGTCGGCCATCCGCTGCCTGTCCCGCTTAAACATTTCAAAATAGGCGCCGTAGTGATGGGCAAGGGTGATGGGCTGCGCCTTCTGCAGATGGGTAAAGCCGGGCATGTAGGTCTCCAGGTTTTCCTCCATGACGGACAGGATCACCTGAAGCAGTCCCTTCAGCTTTTCATCCACGGTCAAGACCTGTTCTCTGGTATAGAGACGCATGTCCAGCGCCACCTGGTCATTCCGGCTTCTTCCGGTGTGAAGTTTCTTTCCCGCATCGCCGACCCGCTCGATCAGATTCGCCTCCACAAAGCTGTGGATGTCCTCATACTTTTCATCGATCTCCAGCCTGCCGGCATCCACATCCTCCTGGATAGACTGAAGGCCCTTTAAAATGACATCCCTCTCCTCGTCCGTGAGGATTCCCTGCTTTGCCAGCATTGTTACATGAGCGGTACTTCCCTGGATATCCTGGCGGAACAATCTTTTGTCAAATCGAATGGACGCATTAAAATCATAAACCATCTTGTCAGTTTCCTTGGTAAAGCGTCCTCCCCATAACTGTGCCATAGCATTTCTCCTCTGATCAAACCAGCATTTTCTTAAACCTAGATTTGATACTACCATAAAAGAATTGTGAATGCAAGACAGAACCCACAGCGCAGGCGGCACATATACTAATAGAAATGTTAGAAAGGAATGGCATTCATGCAAAATATTCTGGAGCTTAAAAACATCAGCTATTCCTATCACAGCCTTCACGGAGAGACAAAAGCCCTGCGCGATATCTCCTTCGGTGTCAGAGAGGGAGAATTTGTCGCCATCGTTGGGCCCAGCGGCTGCGGCAAGTCAACGCTGCTCTCCATTATCGCAGGGCTCATCACCCCGGAGGAGGGGACCATCCTGGTCAACAATCCGGACGGCTCCCTGCACTATCCGCGGATAGGCTATATGCTGCAGCATGATCACCTGTTTGAGTGGCGCACTGTCTACCGGAATGTCACGCTCGGTCTGGAGCTTCATCATCAGATGACACCCGAAAGGCTTGCCCAGGTGGACAGACTTTTGGAAGAATACGGGCTGAGCAGCTTCCGTGACAAACGCCCGGGTGAACTGTCGGGCGGGATGAAGCAGCGCGCCGCCCTGATCAGGACGCTCGCCTTAAATCCCCAGCTTCTGCTCCTGGATGAGCCCTTCAGCGCTCTGGACTATCAGACCAGACTTTTTGTCTCCAGCGATATCTGCAGGCTGATCCGCCAGGCAAAGAAAACCATGATCATCATCACTCACGACTTGTCCGAGGCGATCAGCCTGGCCGACAGGATCATCGTGCTCAGCAGCCGCCCTGCGGTGGTCAAAAAGGAACTGAACGTAAAGCTTACGAAGGAAGGCGATTCCCCTCTTGCCGCAAGGAACGCACCGGAGTTTCAACAATTATTCAATGAACTGTGGGAGGAAATGACATATGAAGACAACCATCAGGTCTGACCTGACCGCCCAGGAGCTGTTCGTCAAAAGGCACAGGCAGCATCATCACCAGGTATCCTTCCTGCGGGCCTTTCTCTTTTTTGCTTTTCTCGCCCTGTGGGAGACAAGCGCCGATGTCGGGTGGATCGACAGCTTTTTCTTTTCGAGCCCCTCCCGGGTGGTAAAATGTTTTATCAGACAGCTTCAGACAAACAATCTCATGCTCCACATCGGCGTTACCCTGTATGAGACGATCATCAGCTTTTTCCTGGTGATTTTTTTAAGCCTCGCGGCCGCCACCCTGCTCTGGTATTCGAAAAAGTTATCCGAGGTGTCTGAGCCCTACCTTGTGATCCTGAACAGCCTGCCCAAGTCCGCCCTCGCCCCCCTGTTTATCGTATGGCTGGGCACCGGGACAAAAACCATCATCGTGGCCGGTATCTCCGTCGCCATCTTCGGCTCCGTCATCAGCATCTACACAGGGTTTAAGGAGGTGGACCCGGAAAAGATCACTCTGATCTACACGCTGGGAGGCAGGAAGCGGGATGCCTTTTTCAAGGTGGTGCTTCCGGCCTCCGTTCCCATTCTCTTAAGCACCGCCAAGGTAAATATCGGTCTTGCCCTGGTAGGCGTCATCATCGGTGAATTTCTTGCAGCCAGAAGAGGGCTTGGGTATCTGATCATCTACGGCACGCAGGTCTTTCAGCTGGATATGGTCATCACCGCCATCCTGATCCTTTGTATCATTGCACTGCTGTTCTACAAGTCCATCCAGATGACAGAACACCGCATCAGGATCAGATTCCGGCTGTGAGGAGACAAAGAAAAAAGCCCCGAATCCCGGGGCCATACATAGAAAAGCTGAAAATGGGACTCGAACCCACGACCCCTTCATTACGAGTGAAGTGCTC
>CAYPSH010000247.1:0-3208 GCA_964413445.1 uncultured Acetatifactor sp. | reverse complement strand
TGGAACCTTATTCAGCTGATGACTCCGCCGCCTGTGCAGCCAGATCATCAAATCCTTTCATCACTGCCTCGTAGGTCTGCTTGGAGATGGAAGGCAGCTCGCCGCCCCAGGTCTTTTCTGCCTGTGCATAGCCTTTTTCAAAGGCAGCGCGCATATCCTCGATCTTATCGGGATCTCCGCCCGTCAGGGCGTTGGCAAAATCCAGTATCCTCTGGGAGGTCTGGCTGACACCCCAGTATCCGTCCTCGGAGATGTCCTCCTGCGCCTGTGCTTTTGTGGCAGCGTCCACCGTGTAGTCGCCGCTCCTTAAGAAGGACCAGATATCGTTAGCGTCGCCGTAGGCATTCGCCTGCCCGGTGATCAGCTTTTCGACGATGCTGCGCAGCTGGGCGGTTCTTTCCTCGGCATCTGCCTTTAATTTGTTCACAAGGTCAGTGTTGGGGGTGTAGGTCTTCTTCACGGAGGAAGTCTCGGTTTCCGTGGAGGGTTCGTACACAACACCGGTGTCGGCAGCTGTGGTGCTCTCTGCCTGTGTGGTATCTGCCTTTGCGGCACTTGTGCTTTCCTTTGAAGTATAGCTGTAGGCTGCCGCTGCCTGGCTTGAAGTAATTCCGTTTACATTCATCATAATAAAACCTCTTTTCCGGCAAATTAAAGCCTGTTGTCGGACTTGTGATCACCCGCTCAGTGAGAAAAACCATACAAAACACGGGCAATTACATATCATCCATGATTCTTTACAGGATTTATCGGACAAGAATCTGGCTGGTTTTAGTCTGAATTGACAAGAAGCCCCAAATTGTATATAATTTAGTACAATCCTTGTATACAAAATACATTTTGAGAGGTAATACATGAATCCATATACGATAAGAGCTTATGCCAAGGTAAATCTTGGACTTGACGTGGTGAAGAGACTTGAGAACGGCTACCACCAGGTGAAAATGATCATGCAGACGGTGGGGATTTACGATGAACTGTCCGTCTGGAGGACGGAGGGCGGCATTGTGCTGACTACCGATGCCGGTGAGCTTCCCACAGATGAGAACAATCTGATCTGTAAGGCGGTGAAGCTTATGACGGAGAAGTACGGCATCAGAGAGGGCGTGCGCATCCATCTTGAGAAACATATCCCCATCGCAGCGGGGATGGCGGGGGGAAGCACAGATGCCGCGGCGGCGATGAAGGCGGTCAATGACCTGTTTGGCCTGGGCCTGGACGAAAAGGAACTGATGGAGGACGGCGTAAAGATCGGCGCGGACGTGCCCTACTGTATCCTGGGAGGGACAGCGCTGGCGGAGGGCATCGGGGAAAAGCTGACGGTGCTGCCGGATGTACCGGATATGTATCTTGTGGTGGCAAAGCCGGCTCTCGCGGTGTCCACGAAGCATGTCTATGAGCATCTGGATGCGGAAGGGATCGGCCACCATCCGGATATCGACGGCATGATCGCGGCCATCCGGGTTGGCAGCCTCAGGGGTGTCACGGTGCGGATGGAAAATGTCCTGGAGGCAGTGACCATACCGGAGCATCCTGTGATCGATACTCTGAAGGTGCGCATGAGAGAGCTCGGCGCGGTGAACAGCCTGATGAGCGGAAGCGGCCCCACAGTATTCGGGGTGTTTGAAACCCAGGCGGCAGCCGGGCGGGCGTATGAACAGATGCGCCAGGAAAATCCGGAAACTCAGATTTTCCTGACGACACCGGTTTAGAGAGAGGAAAGGCAGGCTAGTATGCAGGATAATTTTCAGACAGAGATGAATGACCTTCTCCCTTTGCGGGATGTGGTTTTCAACACCCTCCGGCAGGCGATCCTCACAGGAGAGCTGAAGCCCGGCGAGAGGCTGATGGAGATCCATCTGGCAAACAAGCTCGGCGTCAGCCGCACCCCCATCAGAGAGGCCATCCACAAGCTGGAGCTGGAGGGACTTGTCACCATAATCCCAAGGAGGGGCGCCGAGGTGGCGCAGATCACGGAAAAGAGCATGAACGATGTGCTGGAGGTCAGGCGGGCCCTGGACGCCCTGTGCGCGGAGCTGGCCTGTGACCGCATCGACGAGGAGGGACTGGAGAGACTAAAGAGTGCGTGCGGCCAGTTTGAGGCGGCGATCCGGACAAAGAATGCCAAGGAGATCACAAGGGCGGATGTGGAACTCCACGATATCATTGTGCAGGCTACGGGCAACCAGAGGCTGATCCAGCTGGTGAACAATCTGTCCGAGCAGATGTACCGCTACCGCTTTGAATATATCAAGGATACCAGCCAGCACGAGACGCTGGCCGAAGAGCACAGGATCATTTACGAGAGCATCCTGAGGAAAGACAAAAAGACTGCGGCTGAGGCGGCGAAGATCCACATAGACAATCAGGAGAAAGCCATCATCCGCCAGATCCGTCTTGACAGGGAAGAAGCAAAAAAGTAAATTGGTATAGACCTGTGCAAACGGGGCAATAATCTGACTGTGGAAAGTGAGGTTATTGCATGAAAAAGGTATTGACGGGGCTTCGTATTGCAGCGGTGCTGTGTGCCGCGCTGGGGTGGTGGGGGCTTTTGTACCCGCAGTTTACCCTGACTCCGGACACGGTCAGGGTGATCAGTGTGGATGAGGCGGGAACCGGGAGAGATGTGACGGATGAGACAGCGCTTGACGGCAGTCTTCTTCGCGACTTATTGAGGGCCGGTGAGGGAACGATCCGCTTCCGAAGCAGGCTTTGTACAGACATAAAACCATTAGTGGAGGCTGTTCGAAATGCAGATAAATAGAGAATTACTGAAGAAGGAGGCCCCCATCGGCGTGTTTGATTCCGGCGTGGGCGGACTGACTGTGGCAAGGGAGATCATGCGCCAGATGCCCAATGAGAAAATCATTTATTTCGGCGACACGGCGAGGGTTCCCTACGGCAGCAAGTCTCAGGAGACGGTGACACGTTTTTCGGAGCAGATCGTCCGCTTCCTGCAGACCTTTCAGGTAAAGACCATCGTGGTGGCGTGCAACACCGCAAGCGCCTATGCGCTGGATACGCTGGAGGGAAAGCTGGAAATCCCGATCATCGGGGTGGTGAAGCCCGGCGCGAGAGTGGCGGCCCAGACCACGAAAAACGGCAGGATCGGTGTGATCGCCACGGAGGCCACCATCGGCAGCCAGATCTACACCGAGTACATAAAAGAACTGAACCGGGATGTGACCATATACGGAAAGGCATGTCC
>CAYPSH010000246.1:0-3211 GCA_964413445.1 uncultured Acetatifactor sp. | reverse complement strand
TTGATTATAAGGACGTTAACAAGTTAAAGAGATATATCTCTGAGAGAGGAAAGATTCTTCCTCGCCGTATTACCGGCAACTGTGCAAAGCATCAGAGAGCACTGACCGTAGCGATCAAGAGAGCGCGCCACGTTGCATTGATGCCTTATGTTCAGGACTAATCCCTGACACGGTAAAATCAATCATTTGAAACAACAGCAGTTCTGTCAGTTCCTGCAGCAGGGACGGGCAGGACTGCTTTTTTTCTGCTTTTTGTGAATTCCTACACAATATGTGCTTTTGTGACAAATTAAATTGTAGCATAGTAACACGAAATATGGTACAATAGCTTTATTCAACGAATGCTTTCGACAAAGCATAAAAAAGGGATTAACCTCACGGGGGAATTCATATGAAAAAAGGAATTAAATTTAAGGGCCGTATTAAGACCTATATTCAATTTTGTTTATATCTCGGTATCCTTCTCTGTCCGGTTGATGTGGCGATGTTTATGATTGATGTGCGCGCCGGATTTCTCCTCGCCGGTTATATTATCGTTTATTTCGCAATCGTTGTTTCCCTCTACTTCTACAATAAACCTTTGATCATGAATGAACTTGTCAGCTTTGCAACGGAGTACGGGCAGATCCAGAGAAAGCTGCTCAGGGATCTTGACCTGCCCTATGTACTGCTGGATGACGCGGGAAAGGTCATCTGGACCAACGCAGCCTTCGAGGCGGTGACGCACCAGCCAAAGGGTTACAACAAATCGATCACATCCCTCTTCCCGACGATCACAAGAGACAGACTGCCGGACGACAGCGGTGTCGATGAGGCGCAGTATGAACTGGAATACGAAGGAAATGAATATATAGCGAAGTTCAGGAAGATTTCCCTGCGGGAGATGGCGGAGCACAGCGATATGCTCGATGCAGACGGTTATAACGGCTATCTGATCGCTGTTTATCTCTACGATGAGACAGCGCTGCACATTGCGCTGCAGGAGGTGGATGACCAGAGCCTTGCGGTGGGGATGATCTATCTGGACAATTACGAGGAAGCCCTGGAGAGCGTTGAGGAGGTGCGCCGCTCGCTCCTGATCGCGTTGATCGACCGAAAGGTCAACAAATATATCTCAGGCTATGACGGCATCTGCAAGAAGCTGGAAAAGGACAAGTATCTTGTCATCATGCGGAAAAAGTCCATCGCGGGACTGCAGGAATCCCGGTTTGATCTGCTGGAGGAGGTAAAGACCGTCAATATCGGCAATGAGATGGCAGTGACCATCAGCATCGGTGTGGGCCTGGACGGTCTGAGTTATGCCCAGAACTATGAGTTTGCCAGAAATGCCATTGACCTGGCGCTGGGGCGCGGCGGAGACCAGGCGGTCATCAAGACACCGGAGAGCATCACCTATTACGGCGGAAAAAGCCAGCAGGTCGAGAAGAATACGAGGGTCAAAGCCCGTGTCAAGGCGCATGCGCTGCGTGAGATCATCACAGGCAAGGATCAGGTGCTTGTCATGGGACACAGGATGCCGGATGTGGACAGCTTCGGCGCTGCGGTGGGAATTTACAGGATCGCCCAGACGCTGGGGCGCAAGGCGCATATTGTCCTGAATGAGACAACACCTGCCATTGCACCTATGGTGGAGCTTTTCAGAAATAATCCCGAGTACGAGGAAGACATGATCATCACCAACGCGCAGGCAATCGAGACGGCAAGCAACAATTCTGTGCTGGTGGTCGTGGATGTGAACAAGCCTTCCATCACCGAATGTCCGGAGCTTCTGCGTTTCTGTAAATCCGTGGTGGTGCTGGATCATCACAGACAGGGGACCGAGACGATCGAAAATGCCACGCTCTCCTATGTGGAGCCTTACGCTTCGTCCGCCTGTGAGATGGTATCCGAGATTTTGCAGTACACCTATGACAACATCAAGATACATGCGGAGGAAGCAGACTGCATGTATTCCGGAATTATGATCGACACCAACAATTTTATGTCAAAGACCGGAGTCAGAACCTTTGAGGCGGCGGCTTTCCTGCGCCGTAACGGTGCGGATGTGACCAGAGTCCGCAAGCTGTTTCGAGAGGATGCGCTGGAGTACAAGGCAAAGGCTGATGCAGTCAGCCAGGCGGAAATTTATAAGCAGTATTTTGCAATCTCGGTCTGCACGGCTGATGACCTGCCAAGCCCTACCGTGATCGGGGCCCAGGCGGCGAATGAGCTGCTGAATATCAAGGGCATTAAGGCAAGCTTTGTACTGACAGATTATCAGGGTAAGATTTATATCAGTGCACGTTCCATCGATGAAGTGAATGTGCAGGTCATCATGGAGAGAATGGGCGGAGGCGGACATATGAACACGGCGGCCTGCCAGATGGAAGGCGCCGGACTGATCGAAGCGATCGGTGCCCTGAAGCGCACGATCGATTCCATGCTGGAGAGCAACGAGATATAGAAAGGACGGGACAGATGAAGATTATTTTATTGAAGGATGAAAAGAAGCTTGGAAAAAAGGGGGATATCATCGAGGCCAGCGACGGATATGCCAGAAATTATATTCTTCCCCAGAAGATTGGCGTGGAGGCAAACTCCAAGAATCTAAATGACTTAAAGCTTCAGAAGGCAAACAATGTGAAGGTGGAGCAGGAGAGGCTGGATGCTGCAAAGGAGATGGCGGACAAGCTTCAGACCATGCAGGTCATTGTGAAGATCAAGGCAGGAGAAGGCGGAAAGACCTTCGGATCTGTCTCCGGCAAGGAGATCGTGACGGCCTGCAAGGAACAGTATAATGTCGAACTGGACAAGAAAAAGCTGGTGCTTGCGGAAAGCCTGAAGAACTTCGGCACCTATGAGGTTGGCGTCAAGCTGCACCCCCAGGTGACCGGAAAATTGACAGTCAAGGTGGTTGAGGCTTAAAGCGGAGAATATGGAAGAAAATGTATTAAAACGGATATTGCCCCACAGCGTGGAGGCAGAGCAGTCGGTCATCGGCTCCATGATCATGGACAGAGAGGCGATCGTGGTTGCCTCCGAGCTGATCACCGGGGAGGACTTTTACAACAGGCAGTACGGCATCCTTTTTGAGACCATGGTGGAGCTCAACGATGAGGACAGCCCGGTGGATCTGGTCACTCTGCAGAACCGTCTGAAGGAGAAGGATGTGCCGCCGGAGATCAGCAGTCTGGAATATGTCAGGGATCTGATCACTGCGGTCCCCACATCT
>CAYPSH010000245.1:0-3215 GCA_964413445.1 uncultured Acetatifactor sp. | reverse complement strand
ATTGCATATCAGAGTTTTGCTTTATATAATGACATTATCATACAGAAAGAAAAAGTCTCAGAGAACCCTTCCTCGCGAGATTTGCCCTCTGAGACCTAATCACATAACATGGTCATTTTAACAGATTACACGCTGACTTGCAATGAGAATCCCGATATTTTTTGTTGAGAGCAGAGACATCTGTCTCTGTCCGGGGTGTCAGTCCTCCCTTCAGCACCGGGATTACAGGCTTCGTATCATGAAGCAGGAAGGCGGTGAACGGAAGGAAATCCGGATAGAACGCCTGCAATGCATCAATAAAGGATGCCGCAGGCTCCACAATGCGCTGCCAGACTGCCTTGTCCCCTATAAACATTATGCCTCGGAGGTTATCTCAGGTGTGCTTGACGAAGTCATTTCCCCTGATGATCCTGAAGCCGAGGACTACCCTTGCGAAGCGACCATGCTCCGCTGGAAGCACTGGCTGATGGCAAACTACCTGCGTATTGACGGGTATCTGAAATCTATCGGACACCGGCTTCTGCGTTTTAGTCAGGAACTGCTTGGTTCCCGGATATCCCTGCTCGAAAAAATACGTTTATCAAACGACTGCTGGCTGGAAGCCATCCTTCGTATGATATATAACTCAGGAGGATTTCTGACGCCTTCCTGAGGGAAATAGTTCTGCACCTACTTCGTTTTTACTGTCAGCCTGCCTTGATGTAATGTTTGTCACAAGGAGGTGCATGACAAATGCAGAATACAATAAAAGACCAGGACTGGCAGGACCAGAAGGCACTGGAACGATATACACTGATCGCGCCCTTGCTGGATGAGACCCTGGATCCTGCCAAGCGCAGCCAGATGCGCAGCGAGATTGCGGAAAGGGCGCAGATCTCCGAACGAACCCTCTACCGCTATGAGGAGGCACACAGGAAAAAGGGGTTTTCGGGATTAAAGCCGGTCGCCTGTGAAAGGAGCCTTTCCAAAAAACTCCCGGATAACTACCTGGAGATCGTCGGGCAGGCGATCCAGTTAAAGAAGGAAGTCCCCAAACGTTCCGTGGAACAGATCATCTTTATCCTGGAACAGGAAGGATGGGCAGCTCCGAATGTACTCAAACGATCCACCCTTGAGCGGTATCTTTATAAGGCGGGCTTCGGAGTGAAGCAGATGCAGATGTACAGGGATGCCCGTGAGAGCTCCTCAAAACGCTTCTGCAAGCCCCACCGGATGATGCTCCTGCAGGGTGACATCAAATACGGATGTAAGCTGCCCATCGGTAAAAATGGGGCGCTGGTACAGACGTACCTGTCCTCCGCCATAGACGATCATTCCCGGTATGTTATTCAGTCAGAGTTCTACGATAATCAGGAAGAGACCATCGTGGAAGATACATTCCGCAAAGCCGTACTCAAGGCGGGAAAATTTGATGCCGCATATTTTGACAATGGTGCGCAGTATGTTGCTAGACAGCTGAAATTTTCCATGGCAAAGCTTGGGATCACCATCCGGCTTGCGCCGTTGCGAAGCGGGAAATCCAAAGGAAAGATCGAGAAGTTCCATCAGGTTGTGGATTCATTCTTGCGCGAGGTAAAGATCCATAAGATCAAAACTCTTGAAGAACTCAACCATTACTGGTCCATTTATCTCGAAGAGTACTATCATAAAGTTTCCCATGATGGCATCCGTGAGTACTACGAAAGTCTGGGCGTTAGTGTCCCTCCGGAAGGGATCACGCCGCTCCAGGAATGGAACCGTGACTCCAGGGCGCTTGTCTTCCTGGATACTGCTGTTGTGGCCGAAGCATTCCTCCACCATGAGCAGCGTCTGGTGGATAAGGGAGCCTGCATCAGCTTTCAGGGACGTAAATATGAGACAAAGCCATCCCTTATTGGATTCAAGGTAGAGATCTCCTATGATCCGTCAGCCCCTGAGACCATTACTGTCCATTATCCGGGGATGGCGCCGTTTACAGCACATCCTTTAAAGATCGGCGCATTCTGTGATAAAAATCCGACACTTCCTGTATCCATGCAGGAAACCGAGCCGGAAAGTTCGCGGTTCCTGAACGTGCTCCAAAAGAAGCAGGAACAGTCCCGGAGCCGGATGGCTGATGCCATCTCCTTTGGCCAGTTCAGAAAGGACGGTGGCGGCAATGTATGAGACTTTCTATGAGATGGAGCGCACTCCATTTACACGGGACATACCGCCCGGTCAGCTTTATGAATCAGCAGCCATGGCAGATGCTTTAGGCCGGCTGTCTTATGTCGCCGACAGACAGCTCTTTGCCGTGGTGACGGCTGATGCAGGATGCGGGAAATCCACACTGATCCGGCGCTTTGTCGCATCTCTTCCCAAGGAAGAGTACATTTTTCTGTATCTGTCAGACTCCAAGCTGACTCCCCGGTGGTTTTATAAGGGACTGCTTGACCAGCTGGGGATCGAATCCCGGTTCTACAGAGGCGATGCCAAAAGGCAGCTCCAGAAGGAAGTAGAGATCATACGGGGCGTGCAGGGCAAAAAAGTAGTCTGTATCCTTGACGAAGCCCATCTGCTGGAAAAGGAGACCATCGAAGAATTCCGTTTCCTGCTGAACTATAAGTTCGATTCCATGAGTCCCATGGCACTGGTGCTTGCAGGGCAGACAGAACTCTGGGATAAACTCAGGCTCCAGCGATACGCGGCAGTAAGACAGCGTATCGATATCAACTGTATCCTGCCCCATCTTGACCGTGCAGAAACACAAAGGTATATCGGTTCTAATCTTGCCTATGCCGGAGGGCGGCAGGATATCTTTACCGATAAGGCACTGGACGAGATCTACCGGGAATCCACCGGGATCCTGCGGCGCATCAATCGCATCTGTGATGGCAGCCTGATGTACGCCAGCCAACAGGATAAACGCCTGATCGACGAACATCTGGTACGCTATGTGCTGGAGCATGAGATGCTGGGAGGGGACAGCCAGTGATGATCACGTTTGAGTGCCATGCCCCAGGCTGTTCTCCCAGCCGGTGGAACGGAAGCATTGCCATCATAAAAACAGGGGATCCCTGTGAAGCTGAGGTCACTTCAAGAGGGAACAGTTTTCACGTGATCGTAGGAAAGCATTCCTACGGGAACTATCTGTGCATCCCGAACTGGAATGTCGGTTCGGAGCTGGCAGACCTGACAGACAGCTTTTGGAACGAGGAACGGTTACGGACCTACACCAAGCTGAAAAAAGTAGATGC
>CAYPSH010000244.1:2005-3265 GCA_964413445.1 uncultured Acetatifactor sp. | reverse complement strand
CATTATATCATAGTTTCTGTAATTTGGCACAGAAATTTTCATAAGAAGTTGCTTTTTGGATGGAAATATTATAAGGTTACTTGTGTAATAGGAAAAAATGCAGCAATTTGAAAAAGAGTTCACAATCATACATACGGAGGAGTTAAGACATGGCCGGTTCTTCTTTCGGAAATATATTTAAGATCACTACCTGGGGGGAATCCCACGGAAAGGCTTTGGGATGCGTCATCGACGGCTGTCCCGCAGGTCTGCCCCTGGACGAGAGCGACATCCAGAAATATCTTGACCGCCGCAAGCCCGGCACCAGCAGCATTACCACCCCCAGAAAGGAAGCGGACGAGGTGGAAATCCTCTCCGGGGTCTTTGAAGGGCGCACCACCGGGACACCAATCTCACTGCTTGTCAGAAACACCTCCCAGATTTCCCGCGATTACAGTGAAATTGCCTCCTGCTATCGTCCGGGGCACGCCGATTATACCTTTGATGCCAAGTATGGCTTCAGGGATTACAGAGGCGGCGGGCGCTCCTCCGGCCGTGAAACCATCGGGCGCGTGGCAGCAGGCGCCATCGCCTGTAAAATTCTGGAACAGCTTGGGATACAGATACATGCCTACACCCTCTCTCTGGGACCGGTCAAGGCCGATATGTCCCGTTTTGATGCAGATGCCGTTTTGAACACCCCGACCGCCATGCCGGATTATGAGGCGAGCAGGAAGGCTGTGGAATATCTGGAGGAGGCAAAGAAAAATACGGATTCCGTGGGAGGCTGCATGGAATGTCTTGTGACCGGTCTTCCCGCCGGTATCGGCGATCCCGTCTTTGAAAAGCTGGACGCCAACCTCGCAAAAGCGATCATGTCCATCGGCGCCGTGAAAGCTGTGGAGATCGGCGACGGCTGCGCCGTGAGCACCCGCTTTGGCAGCGAGAACAACGACGCCTTCCGGGTCAGTGACGGTCAGATTGCAACGCAGACCAACCATGCCGGCGGCATTCTGGGCGGCATCAGTGACGGGAACAACATCCTGATCCGCGCCCACGTAAAACCCACCCCTTCCATCTACAAAACCCAGCAGACCGTCAACAGGGATTTGGAAGAAATCGACATCAATATCAAAGGAAGACATGACCCTGTGATCGTCCCCAGAGCCGTGGTTGTCATGGAGTGCATGACAGCGGTCACAGTGCTGGATGCCATGCTGTTAAATATGTCGGCAAGACTCGACAGGATCGTTGATTTCTACAAAAAATAACAGAAACAAA
>CAYPSH010000244.1:0-1905 GCA_964413445.1 uncultured Acetatifactor sp. | reverse complement strand
TGCCGTTTCTTTTGTTTTGTATTTTACTCTGCTCCGCTCTGCGCAAGCTTATGGAATATAATGCAGTTGGGAACGTTCACATGGATCGGCGGTCCGTTCATGATCATGGTGCCATGCTCCACATCCACATGGAAGAAGGTCATATCATTCGTCTCATGGTTCAGGGAGACAAGGAATTTATTATTCGGGAACAGGCTTGCATCCTTGGGATACTCTCCGCTCACCGGCAGGCAGAAAATCTTGGTCAGCATTCCCGTCTTCTCATCCACACTGTACAAAACAGCGGAGTTGTCACCGGCGATGGTGCTGAGCAGATATTTGTAGTCGTCGGAGAAAGTCAGGGCGCTGCAGCCGTTGGAGCTGCCCTTTTCTCTTTCTATGGTCTCGACAGTCTGGATCTTTTCAAAGACAGGCTGCCTCTTTGCCTTGGAATAGCTGTAGGAATACACATCAATGTAGCACTTCCACTCATGTACAATATAAATGAAACGGCCGTCCTTGGAAATCTTGATATGTCTGGGGGCGGACTCAATATCGCTTCTGATGATATCGGCAAGATTCACCTTGCCTGTCACAGTGTCGAAGGCGTAGACATTGACATGATCCATCCCCTGGTCAGCCACAAGCAGGAATTTGTTGTCATGAGTCATTCTGGCGCAGGTGATATGCGGTCTGAAATTCCTCTCCGCAATGCTGCCCAGCCCCTTGTGGAATATCTCGTCAGTGATCTCACCGACACCGCCGTCTTCCTTCAGGCGCAGCACGGTAAGCTTACCGTCGTGATAGCCTGCCACAAAAAGGTAGCTGTCCGTATAATCGGTAGACACATAGCAGCCTCGCATGCCGTTGATCGGCGCAAAGTTGATCAGTTCCAGACTGCCTGTCTCAGTGATATCATACGCTTCCACTCCGAAATCCGTGATGGAATACAGGTATTTTCCGTTGTGTGAAATCGTCACATAAGAGGAATTTGTGATCTCTACCTTATCCTTCTCAATAAAGCGGCCGCGCTCCATGTCCACATCGTATATTTTTATCCCATGACTGTCACCCTGGGTATAGGTAGATACGTATGCAACATACTTTTCATTTCCCATGAGAATACCTCCTTTGCCTTTCCATAAATATAGCACAAAAAGACGGTTTGTAAAATACTTTTTCCCCATAAATATACGTTGACTTTCCCGGACAAACTGTATAAAATCTATTGCAGTACGCTTTTGTAATATTTTATATTTTTCTGAAAGATAATGAGGAACTATGCCACATGAGAAATGAACTGGTCAATCTGGTCAATATTTCAAAATCCTTTGACGGTCAGTTAATTCTGGACGACCTGAATCTGTATATCCGCGAGAATGAATTTCTGACCCTGCTGGGTCCCAGCGGCTGTGGCAAAACGACGACTCTGCGTATTCTCGGCGGTTTTGAGAAGCCGGACAAGGGCCAGGTGATCTTTGAGGGACAGGACATCACATCCCTGCCTCCCAACAAGCGTAATCTGAACACCGTGTTCCAGAAGTACGCACTTTTTACCCATATGGATGTAGCCGAAAATATTGCTTTCGGCTTAAAGATCAGAAACAAATCAAAGTCCTATATAGACGACAAGATCCGATATGCCTTAAAGCTCGTAAATCTGGACGGCTATGAGCACCGCATGCCTGACTCCTTAAGCGGCGGCCAGCAGCAGCGTATCGCTATCGCCCGCGCCATTGTAAATGAGCCGAAGCTTCTGCTTTTGGACGAGCCCCTCGGAGCCCTGGATCTGAAGCTCCGTCAGGATATGCAGTATGAGCTGATCCGCCTGAAAAACGAACTGGGAATCACCTTTATCTATGTCACCCATGACCAGGAGGAGGCGCTGACCATGTCAGACACCATTGTGGTCATGAACCAGGGCTA
>CAYPSH010000243.1:0-3284 GCA_964413445.1 uncultured Acetatifactor sp. | reverse complement strand
CCGGCGGGCTTCCGTCTGTCAAAATTCCCTGCTCCATCATGTATTTCAACCTGCACATGGTGGTTTTTCCGGGGAATTCCACGCGGATGGTGTCCCCGTCTATCGCCAGCACTCTGCCCTCGCCGAATACTTTATGCCACAGAATCCCCGTAGTCCGGATCTCCTCCAGCTTATCCAGGTATTCGTCCTCCGTCACCCTTCTCTTCGTCTGCTTTGTTTTTAAGAAGCTCCCATAGGGTACTGTCTGCCGCACAGCTTCCTGACGGCCCTTCCGGGAGGTCACAGGATGTGCCCTCACTTCCGTTTTTCCAAGCAGTTCCCTCACAAAGGTGGAATCCTCCCCGAAGCTGAAGCAGTTCAGCTTATTTTTTGCTCTTGTCACACCCACATAAAACAGCCGCCGTTCTTCCTCATAGGTTTTCAGTTCCTCCTCTGACGCCTGCCTTCTGTTCTTTATCACCGTCTCCGGAAATATGCCGTCCGACACATCCAGAAGATAGACGGTCTCAAATTCCAGTCCCTTGCTGGAATGAATGGTGGACAGGATAAATCTGCAGTCGGATTCCGGTTTCTTTTCTCTTATAACAGAGGACAGTTCCTCCAGCCTCTCCACCAGGCGCAGGGCGGAGGGTTCGTTTTCCGCGATGGCCTCCAGAATGCCAAGTTTCCCGTCCCTGAGGTTCATCCGCTCCAGGTAATCCCCGTAGCCCATAAATTTTCTGATCCGGTAGACCGCCTTTTTGGCGGATTCCCGGGAAAGCCCCTCCAGATGGGTCTGCATGGACTTCACGCTTTTTGCCGTGCCCCCGGAAAGACCTCTGATGGAAAGTGCCGCCTCCAGCACCGGGATTTTTTTCTTTTCGCTGATGCGGCAGGCTTCCTGCGCGGACGCCTTGTTTAAATAAGTCGCGATCTTATAATAAATCTGCATGAAAAGCTCTGTGTCGCAGGGGTCCTCCGCAAACAGGATGATATTGCGGACATCGTTCACAACCCTGTGGGAGAAAAAAGTCAGATCGGCATTTTTCAGGCGGTAGCTTATCCCCTGTCTCTCCAGCAGATCCACCACCGGCAGGATGCTCTCATTGTCACGGTAGAGCACGGCAGTCTCTTCCCCGCAGTTTTCCGCCACTTTGGCAAGATAGGTATACTGTGCCCGGCGGCTTTTCAGCGCGATCTCCCTGATTTCCGTTCCCGCCTCCCTGAATGCCCGCATCGTTTTCCTGTGCCGGAACTGGTTTTTTTGTATAAAATGTTCCGCCGCCTCCACAATCTTTGCGTTGGAACGGAAATTTTCTTCCATGAGGAGCACCTGCGCCCCGGGGTGCGCCGCCTCGAAGGAAAGCAGAGCCTCCGGGTAGGCCGCCCGGAAACCGTAAATGCTCTGATCCTCATCTCCCACCATAAAGAGATGATCCTGGCCGGAGGCGAGCAGCGCGATGATCCTGTGCTGGATCTTTGAGGTATCCTGCGCCTCGTCCACGCAGATATATTGATAGAGATGCTGGAAATAAGAGAGTACATCCGGACTTTTTTCCAGCATTGTCAGTGCATAAACCATCTGGTCGTCATAATCCATCAGGGACTGTCTGCGCATTTCACCGCAATACTCTCTGTAGATGTCCGCCAGCGGCAGGTCGTCCTTCTCCCCAAGCCTTTTCATTTCCTCCGGAGTAAGCTGCATATTTTTGATGTAGGTGATCGATGTGCTGATGGCTTTCAAGTCGCTCTCCGTGGGATATTCCTTCAAAAGCTTCACGTAAATCGCAGAGAGCAGCCTGGCCTTAAAGCCTTCGTCATTCACCAGTTCAAAAGGCTTTTTGCCCGCGCGGGCTCCGTAATAATGGATGATCCTGGCACAGATGCCGTTGATGGTGCGAAATTCCAGTCTCGCCGCCAGCTCCTCCCCGAACAGGGAGGCAAAGCGGTTCCGCATATCCCTTGTGGCCGCCACAGTGTAAGTCACGGTCAGGATCTGCTCCGGCGCTATCCCCAGGCAGAAAATCATATAGCCCAGCCTCGTGACCAGGACCGTTGTCTTGCCGCTGCCCGGCACCGCCAGCAGAAGTGTGGGTCTGTCAATGGACTTCACCGCCGCCTGCTGCTGACCAGTCAGACTGATATGAAATTTTTTTGCAAATTCTTCGTATGTCATTTGTAAGGTACTTCTCCTCTGAAGCTCCGGTCATGTGCATGGTAGGATACCCTCGGGTTGATAAGTCCACCTCATGCGCGTAAGTCCGTCAGGCAGCCGCCCTTCGCCTCCACATAGCGGTGATCGTCCACCTCAAGCCAGACGCTTGCCGCACTTGGATTATACACCAAAGTGTTGTCAGCGGTAAACTGCAGACGCTTTGCCGCATCCAGATAATCGATGATCTCTATATTGGTGGCGTACCAGATGTCTTCCCGTCCGCCCATAAATTTGCAGAACTCCTCGATGACCTCCCAGTTGTCGTTGTTGTCAAACTCATAGCTGTGTCCCCAGACGTACATCAGCTTCAGGTATTGTTTTTTCTGAAAATCTGCAAAGAACCGCGCTTTTTCCATCAGCCCCGGATCATTGTGATGGCATGTGGGATGCCACTCCAGAGGGTCTTTCGGCAGTTCAAAGTCCGGTACGGCTTCCACCACTCTCGCATAGGCAATGCCGAGCTGTCTGAATAACTGTTTGATTTCCTCACTGTAGGAGCCGTTGGGATAAGCATGTCCCCTCACCGGTACCCCCGCCAGACTCTCCAGTCCCCTTCTGTCCTCCAGGATTTCCTCCGCCACACCTGTAAACGGGCATCTGCTGATGGTGGGATGGGTCATGGTGTGGGTTGCAATCTCATGTCCCTTGTATAACCCTGCAATTTTTTCCCTGCCAATTCTCGCCGGAGTCTGCTCCCTCTCCATCAGACCGTAATTTAAATTAAAAGTACCCTTAATGCCATATTTGTTAAAAATCCCCACAAGCCTTTCGTCCTGGACTTTGCCGTCATCGTAACTCATGGTCAGTGCCTTTGCCTTCCCCTGTGGGAAACATGTATATACTTTCATCGTATCCTCCGTGTTTTTGTTTTAAACTTTGCGGCTCCCGCCGCAGTCCGCCTCTCCCTATTATATACCTTTTCCCACGGTATTGCGATACAAATGTGTATTCTGCATTCGCACGGCGAATATCAGAAAATGCGCAAAATAATACCCCGGAATGGGATTCCCGGGGTTTGGGGGTCCTTCCTCAGCTCAGGATCTCGTCAATCCTCTTCCGTTCCTCCACGCTGAAGGAGGTGTCAGAGATC